>JACRDX010000036.1 GCA_016212745.1 Candidatus Falkowiibacteriota bacterium
AACAATGAATTCAACGGGATGAGAAAATCCAACGTGCAGAACAAGCGTCTGTCCTTTTACTTCTGCCCTGAATCCGATTCCATGCATTTCTAATTTTTTCTCAAAACCATTCGACACTCCCACAACCATATTTTGTATCAAGCTTCTATACAAACCCCAAAAAGCATTGACTCGCTTATCTTCTTGCTCGGTTTTTGCAGGAATGACAAAAAGCTGATTGTCCTTTTGCTCAACCTTAACTAATGGATGTATTGTCTGCTTCAATGTTCCTTTTGCGCCAGAAACAACCAAAACCCCGTCTTCTATCTTGATAGAAACGCCAAATGGAATTTCAATTGGTTTCTTTCCTATGCGAGACATACATTTTAATAAATTTCACAAACAAGCTCTCCGCCGACATTCAATTTCTTGGCTTCTTTACTTGTTATCACTCCTCTTGAAGTAGAAACAATTGCCACGCCATACCCGCCTAAAACGCGCGGCATTTTGCCCGCAGTCACATACAATCTTCTGCCCGGCTTACTGATTCGTTTAATGCTCATAATGGCAGGCCGCCTATTTTTATCATACATCAATTTAATTCTGAAATTTCGTCCATCTTCTTTCACAACGGTGCTGACATATCCTTCTTTTTCCAAAATTTGCGCTATTGTAAATTTCATCTTGGAAAAGGGGACTAAAACATCCTGCTTTCGCACTGCCGAAGCATTTCTGATTCTTGTAAGCATGTCAGCTATTGGATCAATAATCATATTTTACTTTTATTTATTGACAAACTACCAGCTACTTCTCCGAACTCCAGGTATGTCGCCTTTTTCTGCCAATTCTCTAAAACAAATTCTGCACAAACCAAAATCACGCATATAGCCATGCCTGCGCCCGCACTTCCAGCAGCGGTTCAACGCGCGCGTTGAAAATTTGGGCGTCGTATTCACTCTTTTTGTTTTTTCAATTTGTCCTTGTGTTGCCATATATTCTATTTCTTTGCTTCTTTATCGCTTTCTTTAAATGGAAATCCCAAAAGCTTTAACAACGTGCGTCCCTTTTCTTTGTCTTTTGCAGTTGTCTGAATGGCCACCTGCAATCCATGAACGCGTTCAACTTCATCTGACCGAATCTCTGGAAAGGGCAAGTATTCTTTAAAACCAACAGAACAGTTACCAACATTGTCAAGGCATTTCGGAGAAATTCCGCGGAAATCTTTTACGCGCGGCAATGTCACATCAATTAGCTTATGCAAAAAATCCCACATCCGATTTTTTCGCAATGTCACTTTTGCACCAATAATCATGCCTTTTCTGATTTTAAAATTAGAAATGGACAATCTTGATTTTGTAAACACCGGTTTTTGTCCTGTGATGCGAGACAAAACTTTTTCAACGGTTTCTTTAAAATCTGCCTCTTTTGATATGGCGTTCATTCCAACGTTAATTGAAATTTTTTCTATTGTAGGAACGGACAGATTATTTTTGTAACCAAAAAGTTTCTTCATTTCAGCAACGACTTTTTTATTGTATTTTTCTTTTAACGCGTTCATATTATTTTTTATTCAAGCGCTTCTTTACATTTTTTGCAAATTCTAATTTTTGTCTCGCCTTTTGCGCCTTTTTCAATTGTTTGAAAACCCACTCTGGTCACTTGATGACAATGCGAGCAAATCAATCCAACTTTCGCGATGGCTACTGGCGCTGGAACGCGAATCTGTTGTCCTTTTTCGCCAGCTTTTTTTGGCCTTACGTTCTTTAGTCGTAAATTCAATCCTTCAACAACCACTCTTCCATCTATTGGAAAAACTTTCAGAACTTTTCCGTCCTTTCCCTTATCTTTTCCAGCAAGCATTTTTACTTTATTGCCTTTTTTAATTTTTTTATAAATTGCCATATACTTTTACAAAACCTCTGGCGCCAAAGATATAATTTTTAAAAATCCTTTTGCGCGCAACTCTCTTGCCACTGGCCCCAAAACGCGCGTGCCTTTTGGCTCTTTATTTTTCTTATCAATAATAATGGCCGCATTATCATCAAATCTAATATATGTTCCGTCTGAACGGCGAATTTCTTTTCTGGTTCTGACAACCACAGCCGGCAAAATGTCGCTCTTCTTGACCATTGAATGCGGCCGCGCCTCCTTGACAACAACCATAATGATATCGCCAATAGTGGCATAGCCCTTCTTATAACCGCCATAAACTCTAATGCACTCCAGTCGTTTTGCGCCAGTATTGTCAGCTGATTTTAACATTGTTCTATGCTGAACCATATATGTGAAATATCAAATATCAAATTTCAAATTATTTGTTAAACTTTTTAACTATTCGCCATCTTTTTGTCTTACTCAATGGCCGACATTCAACAAACTCAACCAAATCGCCTTCTTTATATTTATTGGCAGGATTGTCAACGGCAAATCTGCTGGAAATACGAATTTTTTTCTTATATAACGGATGAATGTCCGTTGTTTCAACCTTAACAATTGCAGTATTTTGCATTTTTGTGCTAACCACTTTGCCTTGAAATTTACGCAATATCTTGCTTTTTTTATCTTCCATATTGTAATAATTTAGCTTTTTATTGTTTTTTCTTTTTCAAGCAAAACCATTTGAATTCTTGCGATGTTTTTCCGCAAATCACGAATCTCGCGAATGTTTTTTAATTGTTTGTTGGCCATTTTAAAATTCAAATCTAATCGTTTATCGCTATAATCCAAAAGCAATCTTTTCAATTCTTCAATGGATTTATCTCTAATCTCTCTCATTTTCATATCTTATTGCTTAATTACAAACTTTGTTTTTATTGGTAATTTATGCGCTGCCAATCTGAATGCTTCACGCGCCGTTGCTTCGCTCACGCCTGACATTTCAAAAATTATCATTCCCGGATCAACTATTGCCACGTGTTTTTCTGGACCGCCCTTGCCGCCGCCCATTGTGGTCTGGCTTCCTTTGGAAGTGACCGGCTTATGCGGAAATATGCGAATCCAAATTTTGCCGCCGCGCTTAACATATCTGGTAATGGCGCGGCGCGCCGCTTCAATTTGGCGTGAGTCAACCCACGCGCCAGTCATTGCCTTTAAACCAAAATCTCCAAAATCAACATTTGTTCTGTTTGTCGCCAAACTCTCGCGGTTTTTTCCGCGTCCTTTGTGCCATTTTCTATGTTTTTCTTTTTTCGGCATCAACATAACATTGAAGACAAATTTATTTGTTGTCCTTTGATTCTTTATTTTTTATATCTTTAAAAACTTCGCCGGTATAAAGCCAAACCTTTACGCCAATTGTGCCATAAAGCGTGTACGCTATTTCATAAGCATACTCAATGTTCGCGCGAATTGTTGACAGCGGCAAATTACCAAAAACAAATTTTTCTGTTCTGGCGATTTCAACGCCGTTCAACCGGCCAGACAATCTGATTTTCATGCCTTTTGCTCCGGCTTTGGCAGCTTTTGCCATCACCTGTTTTGCAGCTTTGCGAAATGGTACGCGCTTTTCAATGGCAAACACCACATCCAATGCTAGCAATCTCGCGCTCAAACTTGGATTTGCAACTTCCTTTATATCTATCTGAACGTCCATGTTCTTGCCTTGCAAAAATTTACTCTTGATTTCCTTTTTCAAATCTTCAACGCCCGTACCTCCGCGGCCGATAATAATACCGGGGCGCGCTGAATGCAAAGTAATGTTCAACGCTTTTGGTCGTCTATCAAAAACAATCACGCTGACAAAAGATTCTCTCAACCGCTTTAACAAAAACGCCTTAATGCGCACATCTTCACGCAAAAGCCCGGGTACCTGTTTTCTGTCAGCATACCACCTAGACCCCCATTCTTTGTTGGTCAACATTCTAAAAATTGTTGGGTGTATTTTCTTTCCCATATTTTACATTCCTGACTTGCGATTAAAAAGTTTCTGCAAAAATTTTTTGTCCGCTCTTTTTGTCACGTCCTGATGTTGTTTGTTCCTACGTTTGCCCTGCATTCTTACATCAATAATTTCTGGCTTTACTCCTTCTGCCTTTCTTATCTTTGCTTGCTTGTCGCTCATATCTTTTTGATTGTCAATTTTCTTCTCAACTTTTACTCCTTCGCTAATTTTTTTAGCAGCTTTTGTTTTTGCAACTTTTTTCCGCGATTCAACAATTTCTTCCAAAACCAAATTAATATGCGAAGTTCTCTTTCTTATAACCGTTGCGCGACCATGCGCCTTTGGCATGTATCTCTTAAACTTTGGCCCTTCGTCAACTGTAATTGATTTTATTTTTAAATTGCTCTTTTCAATGTCAAAATTATGATGCGCATTAGCAATTGCAGAAAGCAAAACTTTTTTAACAGGAATGACCGCCAATTTATTCAAAAATTCCAAACACGACAAAGCATCATCCACGTTTTTGCCGCGTATCA
>JACRDX010000037.1 GCA_016212745.1 Candidatus Falkowiibacteriota bacterium
AAAAAATTTGCGGATACATTGGAGAATAAAGACGAAGTACTACGATATATCGTAGTAGCAGGGCAGAAAACTGAAATTGAACGGGCGGGCAATAAGGAGAAAACGGGCGTTGAGTTGAAAGGTGTGCGAGCGATAAATCCGGCTAACAAAAAACAAATTCCGATTTGGATTGCCGATTATGTTCTGCCAGGTTATGGCACAGGCGCGATTATGGCTGTGCCAGCGCATGATGAACGCGATTTTGCGTTTGCGAAAAAATATGATTTGCCAATTGTGAAAGTTATACAAAATGAGGCAATGACTGATTGTTGGTCTGGCGCCGGGACAATGGTTAATTCCGGAGAATTTGATGGGTTGGATTCGGTGGATTTTTTTGACAAAATAATCACGTGGCTTGAAGAAAATAATTTTGGTAAAAGGCAGAAGCAATATCATTTACGCGACTGGGTTTTTTCAAGACAGCATTACTGGGGAGAACCCATACCATTAATTTTTTGTGAGAATTGTCACAAAAAATTAATGGGAATTTCCAATTTCCAATTTCCAATTTCCAATGATGGTAAAAAGCTTAGTGAAGGAGAATTGTTAAATCTGGGGTGGGTTGCAATTTCGGAGAATGAATTGCCGATTAAATTGCCAAAAGTGAAAAAATACGAGCCAACTGAAACCGGCGAATCGCCATTGGCAGCAATTGAAAAATGGGTAAAAACAAAATGTCCGAAATGCGGCGGCAAAGCGAGACGCGAGACCGACACAATGCCAAATTGGGCAGGGAGTTCGTGGTATTACCTTTCATATTTAATGAAAGGAATGACCAAATCCCAATTCCCAATGACCAATTATGGTGGTGAATTTAAGCGGTGGCTTCCGGTTGATTTATATAATGGTGGAATGGAACACACGACTTTGCATTTGCTTTATTCAAGATTTTGGCACAAATTTTTATACGATATTGGCGCGGTGCCGACAAGCGAGCCGTATCAACGACGCATTTCGCATGGAATGATTTTGGCGCCGGACGGACAAAAAATGTCAAAATCTCGCGGCAATGTGATAAATCCTGATAAAATCGTTGAAGAATTTGGCGCGGATGTTTTAAGAATTTATGAAATGTTCATGGGACCGTATGATCAAGCTGTCGCATGGGATTTGAATGGCGCAAAAGGCGCGGTAAGATTTGTTGAGCGCGTTTATAATTTTGAAAATTTTGTTGAAAAATGCGAGCCAGATGTTGAAAATTTGCTGCACAAAACAATTAAAAAAGTCAGCGAAGACATTGACGAGCGCAGATTTAACACAGCCATTTCAGCGATGATGATTTTTGTAAATAAGATTTATGAAAAGGGTTGTTGCAAAGATTGTTTTAAAAAGTTTTTGCTTTTGCTAAGTCCATTTGCCCCGCATTTGGTAGAGGAATTATTCAATGGCAAGCAATCAATCTTCTTGAGCGAATGGCCGACATTTGACGCGACAAAAATTGTTGACGAGACGATTGAGATTGCTATCCAAATCAACGGAAAAATTCGCGGTAAGCTGTCAGTTGCAGCAGATATAACTGAAAAAGATATTTTAGAATTGGCAAAGGCGGATAACAAAATTAAAAGTCAAATTGAGGGTAAGAAAATTATTAAAGCAATGTACGTGCCGAAGAGGATTGTGAGTTTGGTTGTTGAATAAATATGTTGTCAACGCAATTGACGTGTCTTGGATTCAGTGAAAAAGAAGCAAAAGTTTATTTGGCGGTTTTGCAGCTTTCTCGCGCGACCGCGACGCAAATCGCTGACTACGCGAAAATGAATCGCGCAACTACGTATTTATATTTACGAAGTTTGATAAATCGCGGATTAGTTTCTTCATATGGCTTAATGGGCCATATTGTTTTTGTCGCAGAATCTCCTGAAAAAATAACGCGGCTTTTGGAAATTAAAAAACAGGAAGCAACGCGTCAGTTTGAATATTTTGGCAAAATTTTGCCAGAATTGCGTTCAATTTTTAATTTAGCAAAAGGCAAGCCACAGATTAGATTTTTTGAAGGAAAAGAAGGTCTTTTGAGCATGCAGCAAGAATTTTTGAGTACTACTAATGCGGAGCAAATTTATTGTTTTTATTGTGTTGATTATGTGTATGAGCTTTTCCCTAATATCAGTAAAACATATTCTAAGGAGCGGGTTCAGCGCAAGATTCATTCAAAGATTATTTGTACCAGTCGTTTGGGGCCGAAAAATTTCCCTGATGATGTTGAGCGATTACGCGAGCGCAGATTTGTTCCATTTGATAAATTTCCTTTTTCTAGCGACGTGACGATTTGCAAAAATAAAATCGCAATTGTTTCTTTGCGCAGAGATATTGCCGGCGTAGTTGTAGAGAATCAACAGATTGCTGATAGTTTGAGATTGTTGTTTGAACTGGCTTGGGAGGCAGCAGAAAAATATAGTGTCCCTAAAAAATAAAGAGGGCCCAGAATTGTTATCTGAACCCATTCTTTCACGGGTGATGCCATTCAAACTATTTCTAAGCGCGAACCTATGTCCACGCAAACATGCCTTTCTGGCCATACACTTGCTACTTCGTACGCTACAACATCAGCTCGCTTCCGAGTCGCTTCCGAGCAAATTCCACCGCTGGTACTGCTGGTACTGCGCTTCGCTGAGTTAGTTCCTCAGCGCGGGTTGCCTGCGTCTTTGAACGCTCAGCCGGTTACTCTCCAAACATCATGCGCACCTCCTTTTTTTAAAAAAAGAACTCTTGCAAACGCAGGAGTGTGAGGCTAACAAAAATGTTTGATTAAACAATAGAAGCCCCCTCCTACGTCTTCTATATTACTAATTGTATTATAACAAAAAAGAAGCAAGTAGCATCTTTGAGGGTTGTGGATAACTCTTATCTACACTCGCGACGGGTTTATTTTTGCACAACACCAGTGCCTTTTCCGTATGGGTCATTGTCCAGATTTGAAGTGAGCGTTGATATTGTTGAAGAAATTGTCGCGTTTGTTTTTTTGTCAGTTGCCAAAAGCGTTGTATTTTCGGTGAGCTTTACGATTTTGCCAACATCAGCGCTGGTTGGTTTTAGTTCCACGAAAAACGATGCTGCAATTTCGGTTGTTGTTGCTGGCAAATCAGAGATTGACCATGTGAGTTGTCTAGTTTTAGTGTCAAATGTCACTTCGCCGGCCGTTTTGCTGACTTCGTTTGTGAAATTAACATTTGTCGGTAATGTTGTCGTGGCGGAAATTTTTGTTAAATCGTGCAAGGAATTTTTTATTGTCCAGAATATTTTATATTTTGTCGTTTGTCCAACTTTCGGAGGCAAAGGACCAGAGCCGATTGGCGTGCCATCTTCAAAAAAGAACAGCGCTTTGTTTGAAAATGCCAAATCTGAGTTGAGGGTCAATGTTGTTTTGTTGCCATTGATTGTAAAAAGTGCGTTGCCGGTTGTGTCTTTTACGTTTAATAATGGTTGAATCACGATGCTTCCGTTTGCCAATGCTGGATTATCACCAATTTTAAAGTCTGTGCGCGTTTTGATAGGGATTGAAAAAGTGAACATGCTGTCCACACCGGGTTTTAATTCTTTAAAATTTGGAATTTGCTGTTTTGTCCACATGATTTCTTTTCCCGCATTAGTGCTTGTTAGGTTGCCTAAGTTTTTATCTGTTAATTTATTCCAATCCAAAAGATTGAGCGGCTCTGCGGCAATAGTAACTTTTGCTTCTATATTGCTGTATGTTTTTTTGCTTTTATTTTTATAAACCAAAGAGCAGTTTAATGTTTCGCCCAAAGATATTGTTTTGTCAGTCGTAGCCCCGTTAACAATTAAATAAACGAGAAGCTCTTGGCTTGTTAAATTGATTTTGATTTCATGGTCACTGACTGGAAAAAAGTTGTCATTATTGTCGCCGGCTAAAATCTGCGCGATAAATTTTTGCTCTTCTGCCAAAGATTTAACATCCAAGTCATTGCGCGTGGTAAATTCAAATTCTACGGTGCCTTTGCCACCGGGGTTTATTATTGGGATTATCCATTCTGGCTCGTTTTTTTCTGTTTTTGGAGAAAATGTCAGCAGCTGCAATTCTGATGTCGGTATTATTTTAAGTTTTATTTTTTCTAAAGGCGCAGTTGGTAAGATTCCCGGTAATGAATATTCAATAATTATTTTTGCTTTTTCGCTGGCCGCCACAGAAGTGGGCGCGATAGAAGTTAATGTCAGGTCAAACGGCTCAAGCATTGTTTGAAATTCCGCGCTGGCGCTGAATGTTGAGCTGAAATTTTTTGGCGTGAAAGTAAGAGTTGCTTTCATTGTTTCAATTGCTTCAATGTCATCAACAAAATATCCAATAATTTCCAACGTTTTATTTTCAAACGGAGCAAGGTTGCCAAGATTCCAAACATGATTACTTTTTTCGGGCTTGGTAGATGTGATCCAAAAGCCGGCAGGCTTTAAAATGTTAATTTTGTTTTCTATTGATTCAATTTTGCCTGAATTTTTTATTGTCACTTTGTATGTAATTGATTCTCTGATTTTTGCTTTTTGCGGACCCTCAACGTTGATGGAAATTTTTTCTTCGGGCGCGTTGAGTTTTTTACTAAAATAAAAAAAACCGGCAACGCTGGCGAAGGATAAAATTAAAAGTCCGACAATGACTCCGATTAATATTTTTACGCGGCGCTGTTTGCGGTGGCTATCAATCAAAAAAGCGAGAGATTGTTCTGGATCAAGCTGCTCGGTTTTTTCTATCTCGGAGATTTGTTTATCTTCGGGTTGTTCCAGCTCTCGGTACAAATGATCCAATTTGTCTATTGGAGAAGGATGTTTGTGTGCGTGAATCACAAAAATATTTGGTTTTATTATTCGCTCGCAATGACAGATAGCGTTGTGTCTTGGCTAAGCGTTGTTTGCAACCCACCAACCGGGATGTTGCTGTTTATAATTTTTATGCCATCAGGAATGTTAATTTTCACAGTTACAGAATTGTTTTGCTGGCCCGGCTGTTTTTGCAATAACAAAGAATACGTTGCCGTTCCGCTTGCTGCAGTTTTGTATTGTCGTTCAAAAAAATTCAGAGTTTTTTTGTCAAAAGAAAATTTTTGCGGGAGTTTGTATTTAAAAGTCGCGAAAGTTGTTTCCCCGGGTTTGGTTTGCAGCCAATTCGCAAAAACGGTTTTACTAAATTCACGTGTTATTATTGTTTGCGTGTTTGGATCAATATATTGTTGCTTTTCAGAGTCGTTAATTAAAGAATCTGTGCGCCACTGCGGCTGCGTGGGTTCAAATTCGTTTGGTTTTGGCGGCTCAAACGTGCCTGTCGCTGACAAAAGTTTGCTGCCATCTGGCACATAGACGCGCAAATAATCAACATTGTTGGCTTTCCCGTTGATTGGATTTGTGCGGCTTATTGTCAACGTGTTGATTATTTCGCCGGCAGCCGTTATTTCAACTAACAAATTTGCTTTTTGCTGAATAAACGCGTCTGTTTTTTCGCCGCCGATATTTGTATTCACGATTTGTAAATAATCAGAATCAGTTGTTTGCATTTGGCCTGTCCAATTGTATTTGTTCAATATTTTTTGGAAATCTTCGTCTTGGAAATAGAGCAAAATTTCCTTTTCATTGAGCCCTTGTTTTATCAAATTTGCCAAAGGTAAAAGTTTTGTTTCGCCAATTTGCGGCAATGTTTCCAATAGCTTTGCTGCCAATTCGTTGATTATTTCTTTCGGAGCGGCCTTGTTTGCTTTGTCCAAGGTGATTGTTTGCAGCTCATCAACAAAATTTGCGCCAGTGAATGCCGTTTTGTAATCTGGCAAAGAAATTGGCCCGACAAAATCAACAAGCTTTGCTGCCCATGTGGCATTAATCGCGATTACGGCGTCAACGGTCGGCCAATTTGCTTCTTCTAAAAACCACGCCATTTTTTTTGCGCTTGTTGGAAAATCAGGAAACCAGTTTGAATCCTGAAACTCAAACCGCGGTTGGATTAATTGAAGCGGATGCGGTGCGGTAAAGGATTCTGTAATGCTGCCTTGTAAAGCATAGCTTCCGCCGGATGGAATGTTGATATTCGCGATTTTGCCTTTGTCTATTTCAACCAAAGCAAAACTGCCGATAAATCCGCCGGTTGGCCGCAGTTCATTGTTGTTTTGAAAAACAATGAGGTAACGTTGTTTGTGGTTTTTGCCAAGTGCGTCAATTAAATAGTCAGCGCTGGCATTAATATCAGTTAAAATTGATTCTGCGCTAATCAATCCTGCGCGCAATTGGTCAAATTTTTCAGGGTAGAGACGTGGCACTGCCGCGTCTCTACTGTTTGCGTCGTTGATCGTTGAAACAACAAAATCCGGAGATATTTCCGCGAGTAGCGCGTTCGCGTCTGTCACCAAGGGTAGTATTTTTTTCGTTCGCGCGGTAATAAATTGCAATTTTTCAATCAAGGATTTATTGTTTGTCGTTGAGTAAAAGTCAGAGATTGCTTTGCTAAGTTGAATGCCGATTAAAGACAAATCTTCGCTGGCCGTGACAACTTTTTGCGCGTCTGCCATTGAACCACTTGCGCTTCCGATGAGTTTAATCAGCGAGTTTATGCTATTAAATTGTTGGTCAATTTTTATTAGATTGTTTGACGCTTTTACGAATTGCTCCCTTGCTGTGCTTGCCCCGCCATTGGCGGGGTTGCTAAGTAAAGAATCAGCAGCTGCAAGGAATTCGTCGTATGTTGTTTTAGACAAAGCCGTCAAATCGGCGCGCGTTGCTGAAAGTTTTTGGTAATAGGCAAATCCATAAAATGGCAAAATTACGAGCAGGCAAAATGCTAAGCCCAGGACAACCAAGCGCGGAGCGAGATTATATATTGAAATTAAATTTGATTGAAATGAAGTTGTAAATTGGTCGGAATAATCGCGATGTTGTTTAATTTTTCTTTTTTTCAACGTTAAAATCGGCGCGCGCGATTTTTTATGTTGCGCGATGAATTGTTTTACCTCTTCTTTTTTCTGTTCGTACATCGCGCGTTTTTGTTTTTGCGCGCGCAAATCCAAAATATGAGGAGAATGACGCGATTGTTGTTGTTGAATAGCAACAAGGTGTTTGATCGTGGCGGGTTTGCCCGCCGTAGCCGTGGCGAAGGCGGGTTGGTTTTGTTCCGCAATATTTAAATCTCGCAATATTTTGTGATGAATATGTTGATTATGAATTCTATGTTTTGTCGCGCTGTCCAATTCATGTTGGGCAATATGAAAAACAGTAGGCCGCCTATCTGCCGAAGAGACGGATCCTTTGTTAATTCGCAACGTTTTTATTTTTTTTGGTTTCATTTTAAAGATTTGTAAACGGCCAAAGTTTGCTTAGCGCATTTTTTCCAGCTGAATCTTTTTACATTTTCAAAACCTTTTTCAATTAGCTTTTTGCGTAAATCCGCGTTAGAAATCACTTTGAAAATTTGTTCTGCCATTTGTTCAGCATTATTTGGGTCAAAGAATTCTGCCGAGTCGCCCAAAATTTCAGGCATTGAAGTTGTGTTTGTTGAAACAACCGGACAGCCGCAAGCTTGCGCTTCAATCGCGATTAAGCCAAAGCCTTCAATGAAAGAGGGAAGCGCAAATACGTCTGCGCTGCTGTATAAAATCGGCAAATCAGAATCGCTGATATAACCGGGCGTGACAATGTCGTTTTTAAACGGCGATTTGTCAATCGTTTCCTGAATTTTCGTGTAATGTAAATCGGCGCGGCCACCGATAACCAATTGGTGCGGAATTTTATATTTTTCCTTCAAAATATTAAATGCTTTCACAAGCGATTCAATGTTTTTGTGGCCGCGCCAAACACCTACGAAAAATATAAACGGTTTCGCGATGTTTAGCCGTTGTTTTGTATTGTTAATTATATCACGATTTTCAATTGGTTTGAATCTTTCATCCACACCTTCGTAAATGACCTGAATTTTTTCTGGTTTAACGCCCAAATATTTAACCAAATCGCGCTTTGTGCTTTGAGAAATTGTGATGATTTTTTTGGCTTTTGCTAGCGTTGCCTTGAAAACAAGGCGATAGGCCAATCTGCGGATAATTGATTTCATTTTATGACCCGGGAAAAATAAAGGTGTGATGTCGTGGATAGTGCAAATTGATTTTTTTGGATAAAAAA
>JACRDX010000004.1 GCA_016212745.1 Candidatus Falkowiibacteriota bacterium
CTTGGTGTAAATAAAAATCATAGGCGACGGCCAGTGGAAATTTTGTACGATTGGATTTTGCGATTTAAAAACAGGCAAGAGCGCGGCGTATTAGAAGGAAATTATGATTGGTCTTGCGCCTTGTCGTCTAATGGTATTATTGTCCGCGTTGGCCTCGTTGTTTCTGATGGCGCGCGCGTGCCCCGTTGGGAGCCGGGTGATCACAGTGACAACGTAGGTGTTGGTTCGTCCCGTTGATTTTTCTTTCGTTTTGTGTTATTATTTTCTTTGGTTTTTGGTCTTTGTATCTTTGGTCAGAATTTATGATATGGATAATAATTTAATTCTAATAATATGCCGGAACATTTTTTGGGAAAAATTGTTGAAAAATTAACAGCCAAAAGCGAAAAAGGCGAAGAGTATTTGGATATTGGAAAATTTTTGAAGCAGCTTGGCGTTGCAGAACAAAAAGATCTGGCCGTACCTAGTCTGGATTATTTGAGCGTGCCTCAAAAAGCGGAAATAATGTGGGCGCTGTATCGTGATTTGCAAAAAGAAACATGGCAAGCGCCGGTCGCAGAAAAAAAATACAAGGTCAAGAAAAAACAAGATGGCGCAGAAGCAGTGGCAGAAAAAGTCGTTGCCTCAAAAGTGCAAAAATTACAGGGAAAAAGGGAATTAGCTTTGTGCGCTGCGATTTTGGCATCGCTTTGGCAAGATCAAGAAGTAAGGGCGTTTTTTCAGCGAGAATATGACAGGCACCGCAAAGAGGAACAAAGTGTTAATGGCGAATATGAGAAATATCAATTGCTGACCAAAGAGATTTCTCGGCTGGAACGAGAATTAGATGAGATAACGGCCACTCTTTTTCGCGGTCGCAATCAAATGGCTGATGAGCTGTTGGTTTTAATGCACGCCGCGCAAAAACGAGAATTGGATGAACAACGGAGAAAATTATCCATGCTGTTTGAAGCGCATCCTGAATTGGCTGCTCGCGCCGCTTATGACAAATTAGTTGATTACCGTCGCGAATTGGACAAGGAGCATTTTGTCTGGTTGCCGTCGCGTCGCAGATTATTGGAAGAATTGGGAGACAAGATATTAACCGGTCGTCCGATTATGCTTTTATCAGAAAGCGGGGCGGGCAAAACATCAATCGTGTCCGCTGCAGCAAAAAAGTTCACAGGAGAGACGGTGTCGCGTTCTGTCGGCGGCCAATATACGCGGGCAGAAAAATTGTTTGCGACAAGAGAATTGGCAGGAGATGCAAGTTTTTATTTATATCAGCCGATAATGGAAGCGCTGTCAGGCAAAAAGTCTGAAAAAGATTCTCAACCTTTGCACGATGGTAAATTTTATCTTGACGATGAATTTAATCAGCGACCAACAGAAGTGCAAATGGAAATAGTAAAGTCTTTGAGTGGTCATATGTACCCGGGCGAGAAATTTCAGATTCCGAACACGTCGTTGACCGAAAAGGTGCGACCGAATTTTGCATTTATTGCTGCTGGCAATCCGCCAACTGACAGATATGAAAGAAAAGAAACAGACGTGGCAGTGCAAAGAGAGTTTGGCGGGAATGTGCTGGAAGTTGATTATTTGGAACAAACCAAAGACAACCCAGAGCTTTATCAGCTTTTACTTGTCGCGTTGATGGACAAAAATGGCAGAATTCGTGCGGGCAAGGACGAATTAGCCCCAGCATTTAAGAAGGTAAATGGACAAGAGGTAGTAGACGAAGCGCCCAGTGCCGGCAGATTTTTGTGGCGATTCGCGAACGCATGGCGGACAATGTTGGACAGTTTTGCCCACCGGGACAACGCGCTCACCAAAACCAATCCAAGTCAGCCTAAAGAAAATTATTATTTTGATAAATTATTGCTGGATGTTGGTGTGGTTATAAGCTGGATAGAGGCGTATAAAAAAACCAGACAAGGGGAAGAATCAATAGAAAATTATTTTCAGAAACAATTAAAAAATTTTTTAAAACAGCCGACTATTCCGCAGGAAGATAGAGACATTGCGGACAAGATATTTAAACATTTTGGCATTGATTTGGCAGTAATGCCTGAAGAGCAAGAAGTAGTGAGGCAGGCGATGACTCCGCAAGACATTGGTTGGTTGTTGCCAAATGTTCCACGGCCAAAAGAGGGCGTGGCGCCGGCGCAAACGTTTGAGATATTGTCGGAAAAAGGGGAAGTGATTGAATATGAAGAAAAAGCGATTGGTAAGTATTTACCCGGCACCAGATGGCTAACTAAAAATAGCAAGGAAGAATATGTTTTCAGAGGAATTAGCAAGAAAGGCGAAGCCGTATTTGAAATTAATGGCATAGGCGTTGTTCGGCATGGAAAGTAGGGCGACTTTAATATTAATTTAACAATATGGTCAAGAAGTTTGAGGGAGGAGAACAAATAAAGGTATGCACGGAAAGCGATTTGGATAAGGAATTTGAGCCTGTTGAGAGAAAAGATGTCGGCAAATGTTCGTTAGAAAAAGCGCGGGAAATATTGCGTGAGAATTTTTATGGCAAAGAGACAATAAAAGTTGCTCTTGGATTTGATGTGCCGGAGTCTGCCATTCCTGCTATTCCATTCAGCGCGCAAGACTTGGAAAAGGCAAAGCAACTGGGAGAGATGTTAGTTTTAAGAGTTAGCGTAGATGCCCGCGGTAATCCAATGACAATGCATAGAATGAACGAAATAATGGCAGGTCGAATGTCAGAGCAAGAAGGAAAATTGTTGTATTCACAAGCAGCGTATAATAACTCGGCATTACAAAACGATTGCTGGTATAAGAATGAAGCATTTTTTAGTAGCGAATCTCTGAAAACAGAATGGAAGTTGGTTTCCAAAGAGTTTGTGCCAAATTCAACGGATAAAGAATATGTGGGGCAGACAAAAGTCTTGCGGGATTATTTGAAAGGCATTAATGCGTTGACGCCGCAGGAGATAGCAGAATGTTCAGATAAGATATTGGCACAAATTGCTGAATTAATGAAAACGGATTGGAAAGAAGCGGCAAAACAACTTGTTGAGCTTGGTGTAAATAAAAATCATAGGCGACGGCCAGTGGAAATTTTGTACGATTGGATTTTGCGATTTAAAAACAGGCAAGAGCGCGGCGTATTAGAAGGAAATTATGATTGGTCTTGCGCTTTGTCGTCTTATGGTGTCGTCGTCTACGTCGGTTACTTTGTTTCTCGTGGCGCGTGCGTGGCCTATTGGGAGCCTGGTCACGGTGACTACATAGGTGTTGGTTCGTCCCGTTGATTTTTCTTTCGTTTTGTGTTATTGTTTTCTTTGGTTTTTGGCTTTTATATCTTTGGTCAGAATTTGTGATATAATATCCGTGGCTAATGTAGCATGATTTTTATATCATGCTCGCCATAATACAAAACGAGAGAAAAACTGCTTGCGCGGCTCTGGTGTAGCGCGTTCCAGAATGTTTACGGAGCAGGGCTACCGCGTATTCATACAGCAAATGCTATTTGCGATTGCAAAATGTGTTTGCGCTGATCTTGACGGAGCCTCGCAACAACGCTTTGTCGTCTAATGGTAACATCGTCAACGTCGGTAACTTTGATTCTAATGGCGCGAACGTGAACAATTGGAAGCCTGATAATCACAATGACAACATAGGTGTTGGTTCGTCCCGAAGTTTTTCTTTCCGCGAGAAACGGGCAGGCTATTTGACCTGTTCGTTTTTCAATAAACGGGCAATCCATCCGCCGAGCATTTTTCCGCTCTCTTGCAATTTTGCTTGATATTCAATGTATTTAGGCTCTTTTATTACCTTAACATCTTTGGCAACGCGGATCATAATTTTGAGTTTTTCTAGACGAACGCTGGCGCTTTGGAGGGCGCGTGTCTTCTGCTCTCGGGCAGTAAGATGATAAGCCGTGGCTACATCGGTAAGTACCTCCAAGAAAAGATTTGTTGTTGTTTGCCCGATGCTAAATTTGTCAGATTTTGGCATGAGCCGGACACTTTCGTGCCAGCACAACATCAGTTTGTACACGGACTGAAATAATTGTGTTTCTTGTGCATTTTGCATATGTTTGAAAAAATTATTTCATTGGAAAATTTATTTTTAGCATGGAAAGAATTCCGTAAAGGCAAGAGCAAGAAACAGGATATCGCGGATTTTGAAATGAATCTTGAAGACAATATTTTTGCATTGCATAAAGATTTGGCATCGGGTGCATACAAGCACGGCAAGTATGTTTCTTTTTATGTTTGCGATCCAAAACGTAGGCACATCCATAAGGCAACGGTCAGAGACAGAGTATTGCATCGCGCGGTTGTCAGGGTTATTGAGCCGATTTGGGAACGGACATTCATTTTTGATTCGTGGTCTTGCCGTAAAGACAAGGGACATCATGCGGCCATTCGTCGCTTTCAACGGTTTGGTCGCAGTCTGTCTCAAAATTATACTAAAACATTATGGATATTAAAATTGGACATACGAAAATTTTTTGAATTAGTGAATCGCGATGTGTTGTTGAAAATAGTTGCAACAAAAATTTGCGATGAGCGGTTGTTGAGTCTTCTACGTGAAATAATAGACAGTTTTAGCCCCGGATTGCCATTGGGCAATCTTACATCGCAATTGTTCGCGAATATTTATTTGGACAGGTTGGATCGGTTCGTTAAGCACGGATTGAAGGAGCGTGGGTATATCAGATATGCCGATGATTTTATAATTATGCATACTGACAAAGATGTTTTGCGGCAATGTTTATTGGGAATTCAACGTTTTTTGTCAGAGGAGCTGCAACTCAATTTGCATCCTTTGAAAATTTTTTTAAAAACATATTCCAGCGGCATTGATTTTCTTGGCTATGTTTGTTTTCCGCATTTTTGTGTTTTACGAACTAAAACTAAAAGGCGAATGCTTGTAAGAATAAACGCGCGCAATCTTCCGTCGTATAACGGAGTACTTGCGCATTGTCGCTCGCGCGGTTTACAATCATTGATTTGCGGACAAGCAAATTTTTTGATATAATATACATATAAAATTATTTAAAATATGGCTATTGGCACATTAAAAAAGCTGATTTGGTTTGCCAATCCTCGCAAAATAAATGTAAGGCGAGACAAAAATCTTATTATTCATCAGACCTTGTCAATGGGGTCATTGGGCGATATTAAAAAGCTTTTTTCTCTTTATTCTAAAAAAGAAATTAGAGAATCTTTTTTGCGAGGGCGTAGGGGGCTTTATGATCCAAAAGTTTTAGAGCTGGTCAAATTTATGCTTGGCATAAAAAAGATTGACAAAAATAAATATGTCAAAAAGATTAGATAGTTGGCATTTGGAAATTTTAGACGATAAAAGGGCAGAAGTATTGCATAGGTTGAAAGAATTTGAGCAGTTTGGTTTTCTCGCGGGCGGTACAGCATTGGCTTTGCAAATTGGACACAGGCGGTCTTATGATTTTGATGTTTTTTGTTATTCCGAGATACAGTTGTCGTTGCTCAGTCAATGCAAAAAGATTTTTGATATCAAACAGAGCTTGGTCAATAATAGCGAGGAATTTACTTTTTTAACGAAGCATAACATCAAAATAACCTTTTTGTATTATCCGTTTGTTTTTAGAGGACATAAAATAAAAAAACAAGGATTCTTGCCGATGTTAAGCATACTGGATATTGCCAGCGCAAAAGCGTACGCGTTGAATAGACGGGCGAGTTTTCGCGATTATGTTGATTTGTATTTTATTATAAAAAATAAGCATGCTTCTTTGGCGCGTATTATAAAAAATTGCAAACGTATTTATAGCGAATTGTTTAGCGAAAAGTTATTGTTAGGACAGTTGTTATATGTAGAAGATTTGCCGCAAGACGAGATTAAAAACTTAATGTTTATTGAGCGAAGAATATCTGTTGGCGAGATACAGAGATTTTTCCAAAAAGGAATAGAGAAGGCGTTAGGTTGATTTGGTTTGAAATTTTATTTGTGTATAAATTAGCACTCTCTATTGACGAGTGCTAATTCGTTTGTTAAACTGGAAATTAGAAACTTGAAATTAGACCCCCAGTTTCTAATTTCCAATTTCTTATTTTTATGCCTACGGAAAGACAGAAAAAACTTTTGAAAAAAATAATTGAAGCGTTTGTTAAAAGTGCCGAGCCATTGTCGTCCGGTTTTTTGGTGGACAAAATTGAAGAAAAAATCAGTCCAGCGACCGTTCGCAATGAATTGGTCGCATTGGAAAACGAAGGATTTATTTTTCAGCCGCACACTTCAGCTGGTCGTGTCCCGACAGAAAAAGCGTATCAATTTTACATTGAAAACTATTTGGATAAAGAGCGCGAGCTTGGCAAAAAAGAATTGGCAGCACTGGAAGAAATAAAGAAACAAGAAGTTGATGATAAAATAAAAGTGAAAAATTTTGCCAAAGCCATTGCCAATTTCGCGAAGCAGGGCGTGATGGTGACTTTTACCGAATGCGACAATTATTACACAGGACTTGCCAATATTTTCAGCCAGCCAGAATTTTTTGACAAAGAATTAGTTGTGAACTTGTCATCGGTTATTGAGCATTTGGACAAACGGTTGCAAGATTTGGGAAAAAAGAATTTTGATGAGCCGGAAATTTTGATTGGCCATGAAAATCCGCTTGGCTGCGATTGCACTTTGATTGTGTTTAAATATCAACTGGGAAAATTCAAAGGAATTATTGGATTGCTCGGTCCGACGCGAATGGACTATCAAAAAAATTACGCGTTAGTAAAAGAAAGCGTTAAATTATTAAAATAATATGGGTGATGAGAAAAAAAAGTGCGAAGAATATTTAAATGGTTGGAAGCGGGCAATGGCAGATTATCAAAATTTGGTTAAAGACGTGGCAAAAGAAAAATTGGAATTTGTGAAATTCGCGAATCAAAATTTAATTTTGGAACTGCTGCCGATTTTGGATAATTTCAAATTGGCGTTTAGCAACGTTCCTGACGTGGAAAAAGATGGCGCGTGGATGGTTGGGTTTGCCCACATTAAAAAACAGCTGGAAGATTTTTTGAAAGAAAATGGAGTTGAAGAAATTAAAACCATTGATGAAAAATTTGACCCAATGCTGCACGAAGCAGTTGGAAAAGCTGAAAATTCTGAAAAAGAAAGCGGAATAATAGTTGAAGAAAAAAAACCGGGTTATAAATTGCATGGCAAGGTCGTGCAGGCAGCGAAAGTAGTAGTTACATGATAATTTTTAAATTTTTATTTTCTAATTTTTAATGAATTTTGAAATTTTAATTTTAAATCATTTTAAACATTAAACCTTGACTAAAAATTAAAAATTCAAAATTCAAAAATTTTTTACGTATTTATGTCAAAAATTTTAGGTATTGATTTGGGAACAACAAACAGTTGCATGGCCATTATTGAAGGTGGTCAGCCAAAGGTTTTGGAAAACAAAGAGGGCGGCCGAACAACGCCGTCAGTCGTTTCAATTTCAAAAACCGGCGAGCGGTTGGTTGGTTTGTCAGCGAAACGGCAAGCAGTCACAAATCCAAAAAACACAATTTTTTCCGTGAAACGTTTAATCGGTCGCAGATGGGAAGACGCGGAAGTTCAGCGCGACTTGAAAACATTGCCGTATGAAATGGTTAAATTTGGCAATGGCGTAAAAGTAAAAATGGCAGATAAAGAATATACGCCGCAAGAAATTTCATCAATGATTTTGCAAAAAATGAAACAAGACGCCGAAGAGCGTGTGGGTGAAAAAATTGAAGAGGCCATAATTACTGTGCCTGCGTATTTTGACGACAGCCAACGGCAAGCCACAAAAGACGCAGGCGAAATAGCTGGTTTTAAAGTTCGCAGAATTATTAATGAGCCGACAGCCGCTGCGCTGGCCTATGGGTTCGGACAATCCGCCCGAGGCGGATCCGCCAAGGGCGGAAAAGGCCAGCAAATTGCTGTCTATGATTTGGGCGGCGGCACTTTTGATATTTCAATTTTGGACA
>JACRDX010000038.1 GCA_016212745.1 Candidatus Falkowiibacteriota bacterium
CGGCCGTATTATTTGCATGCGGTCCGCCGCAAATCTCGCGACTGAAAGCGCCAATACTATAAACTTTCACCTTATCTCCGTACTTATGTTCAAAAATTCCTATCGCGCCAATTTTTTTCGCTTCATCCAAAGACAATTCTTCGCACCTAACTTCCAACTTTTTACCAATCTGTCCATTGACAATTTCCTCAACTTTTTTAATTTGCTCGACCGTCATTTTCTCGCCATGCGAAAAATCAAACCGCAAACGTTCTGCCGTGATATTTGATCCGCGCTGCTCAACATGCTCACCCAAAACTTGACGCATTGCTTCCAGCATCAAATGAGCGGCCGTGTGCAATCGTTTGGTTTGTTCCGACGAATCTGCCAAACCGCCCTTGAACATTCCGGCTGAAGCGGTCTTTGAAAGTTCCTGATGTTTTTTAAATTCCGCGTCAAATTCTTCGCGGTCAACATTTGCGCCTGCCTCGCGCGCCAATTCTTCTGTCATTTCCAGCGGAAATCCATAAGTTGAAAAAAGCACAAATGCGTTGCGGCCAGATATTTTTTTATTTTGCGCCATGCGATTAAATTCCCTTGTTCCCTTTTCCAATGTCTGCGCGAATTTTTCCTCTTCCTTGTTAAGTTGGTCAACAATAAAATCGCGATTTTTTTTCAATTCAGGATAAACTTTTTTCATTTGTTTAACAACCACCTTGGCAATTTGTGCTGTAAAATTTTCATTAATTCCTAATTGTTTTCCATACCTAATGGCGCGTCGAATTAAACGTCGCAAAACATAACCTTGCAAAATATTTGACGGCGCAATTGCCTTTTCATCACCCAAAATAAACGCCCCTGCGCGCAAATGATCGGCAATTATTCTGAACGCATTTTTATTTTCCGCGTATTTTTTGCCAGACAATTTCTCTATTTTTTCAAAAATCTCTTGGAATTCCGCAATATCAAAGACCTCTTTTTCGCCATTCAATATTGCCGTTGTTCGTTCCAGCCCCATTCCAGTGTCAACATTTTTTTGTTTCAACGGCTCCAACGAACCGTCTGCCTTGCGATTGTATTCCATGAATACATCATTCCAAACCTCAACAAATCTACCCTCTTCAACTAGCCGCTCAAACGACTTTCCTGTTTCAAAACCGCGCTCTGGATAAACATCATAAAACATTTCAGAACACGGCCCGCACGGGCCGCCAGTCACCAATCCCCACCAATTTTCATCTTTTCCTAACGCGAAAATCCGCTCTGCATTATTGTTCCAATCACCGTCCAACGAAACATCTGCACAAATTTCAATTTTTCCAAATTGCTCCTGCCAAATTTTTATGGATTCTTCATCCAATCCAATGCCGTCTTTTTCATCGCCACGAAAAACCGTAATATACAACCGCTTTGGATCAAGTCCCAGCCATTTTTTTAATGTTAAAAATTCAAAACTCCAAACGATTGCTTCCTTTTTAAAATATCCTGCCCGGCCGATTCCGTCAGGAAAGGACGGGTCGCCGAGCGACCAATTGCCAAGCATTTCAAAAAAAGTCAGGTGCCGATTGTCGCCAACATCATCAATGTCGCTGGTTCTAATACACTTTTGCGCGTTAACCAAACATTGGCCAGCTGGATGTTTTTCGCCAAGCAAATACGGAACAAGCGGATGCATGCCGGCCGTTGTGAACAAAACACTCGGATCATTTTCAGGAATCAAAGACGCTGAAGAAATAATCGCATGCCCGCGTTTATGGAAAAATTCAAGATATTTTTTACGTAATTTTTGAGTTGTCATAAAATCTATTTTAATTGCCCTTTCATTATAAACAAATCCTTCTTGACCGCTGGTTTAACAGCCGCTTTCTTTTTATCCATATCAGCATAAAACGATGCGCGATTGCTCAAAATCCATTTCATTTTTTGCGTGTGAAAATCAGTCATAATCGTTTTTGCCGTGTCATATCCGACAAAATTCTGCAAAATCTGTTTTGCTTTTAGTTCATTTATTCTTTGGCCAGACGCAATGCCCGCGCTTCTAACCGTCGCTCTCAATTTATCAGAACTAAAATTTTTTCCCAGCGCCGCACTGGCGATTTTTTGTAATTGACCATAAGTCATTGTGTATTGGACATCATCCTTCAACATACCTATGTTTGTACCCCGAATTTTTTTAATAAATAATAAACTTCCTTATAATTTCGCTCGGGCGCTGCGCCCAAAACAACTGCCAAAACATCGCGACCATTTAAGCGCGCCTTTGTCCCCAAACAATATCCAGCCTCATCAGTGTGCCCGGTTTTGCCGCCAGTAATATACAAATCAGTACTCAAAAGTTTGTTGGTATTTGTCACCAAATATTTTTTGCCAGTCGCGGTTTTTACCCAATAATTTTTTAAAGTTGTGGCCTCCAACATTTTGGGGCTTTTGAATGCTTGCCGCATTATTTTTGCCATGTCTTCGGCAGTTGAAACATTCGCGCTATTTAAGCCGGTTGGCTCAACAAATTTTGTATTATTCGCGCCAAATTCCAAAGCTTTTTTATTCATTGCCGCGACAAATTGATTGACACTCAACCCGGTTGAGCGCGCCAATGCCATAGCCATATTATTTTTTGAACCGATTAATGTCGCAAGAAAAACATCTCTCGCTGACAATTTATCGCCAACCTTAATGTTTAACTCCACGCCGCCAACATTATCTGCCTTCTGAATTTGAATCATTTTTTTCCAGCCCGGATTATTATCCAAAAAAACCAAAGCAGTCATAATTTTAGTCATACTGGCAATGGCTTGCTGGTCATTTTCATTTTTGGAAAATAAAATTTCACCGGTTAAATCATCAATAACGATTGCAGCGCGCGCAGTCAAATCAATATCCTGTCGCTCCGCGACCATAACAGTCCCATGACCATAACACGACTGCGCGCGCGCCAGATTTTCTTTTTCCAATAATTTCGTATCCAATGCTTCCCACTTTTCATCGTGCAACA
>JACRDX010000039.1 GCA_016212745.1 Candidatus Falkowiibacteriota bacterium
GCTGACACCGTTGAGGTGAAAGCAACGAACGGCGACACGCATTTGGGCGGCGACGATTTTGACAAAAGAATTATTGATTGGATTATTGCTGATTTTAAGAAAGAAACAGGGCTTGATTTGGCTAAAGACCAGATGGCTTTGCAAAGAATAAAAGAGGCAGCTGAAAAAGCGAAAATTGAACTTTCAACCGTGATGGAAACTGAAATTAACCAGCCGTTTATTGCGCAGGACAAAAGCGGCAATCCGACGCATTTGGTTAAAAAAGTGACGCGCGCGAAACTGGAAGAAATTGTCAACGATTTGGTTGAGGCGACTTTGGAGCCGTGCAAAAAAGCATTGGCTGACGCTGGTTTGAAAGTTGAGGATTTGGAAGAGGTTGTCATGGTTGGCGGAATGACGCGCATGCCAATGGTTTTGCGAAAAGTTGAAGAATTTTTCAAAAAGAAACCACATGTCGGCGTAAATCCTGACGAAGTCGTGGCAATTGGCGCTGGAATTCAGGGCGGAGTTTTGCAGGGCGAGGTCAAGGACATTTTGTTGCTTGACGTAACGCCATTGTCATTGGGTTTGGAAACTTTGGGTGGAGTTATGACAAAGTTGATTGACCGCAACACAACGATTCCGGTCTCGCGTTCGCAGGTTTTTTCAACTGCTGCTGATGGCCAGACATCCGTTGAAATTCATGTTTTGCAAGGTGAGCGCGGCATGGCAACTGACAATAAAACGCTCGGTCGGTTTATGCTTGACGGAATACCAACAGCGCCGCGCGGAGTGCCGCAAATTGAAGTGAAATTTGATATTGACGCGAACGGCATTTTGAATGTGAGCGCAAAAGACAAGGCGACTAACAAGGAGCAGCACATTACAATTACCAGCACAACTGGTTTGTCAAAAGATGACATTGAAAAAATGAAAAAAGATGCGGATTTGCACGCCGAAGAAGATAAAAAGAAAAAGGAACAGATTGATTTGAAAAATCAGGCAGACACAGTTGTCTACACTACGGAAAAAATGTTGCAAGAATCTGGTGATAAGGTTCCAGCAGATATCAAAAAAGAATTGACAGATAAAGTTGAAGAATTGAAAAAGGTAAAGGATGGCACTGATTTTGACGCGATTAACAAAAAACTTGAAGAAATAAATCAGGTCGCAATGAAAGCAGGGCAAGCGATGTATTCCGCCTCATCGGCGGACAAGTCCGACTCCGTCCCGCCGGCTGGCGAGACTTCGGCGGACAAGCCAGCAGACGAGACGAAAGATGAGGGTAACGCGCAAGAAGGAGAGTTTCGCGACAAAGAATGACCAATTCCCAATGACCAACTAAGATAAAAATTTCAATTGGTCATTTGCAAATTGGTCATTTGTTGGTCATTGGTAATTGGGATTTGGTCATTTGTATTCTTTTATGGGTAAAGATTATTATAAAATTTTGGGATGTGAAAAGGGCGCGAATGCTGATGAAATCAAGCAGGCATTCCGTAAATTGGCGCACAAATATCATCCTGATAAACAAGGCGGCAGCGAAGCCAAATTCAAAGAAATCAATGAAGCGTATCAGGTGCTTGGCAACGCTGACAAGCGCAGACAATATGACCAGTTTGGCGCGACTTTTGACCAGCAAGGCGGTTTTGGCGGTGGAATGAACTGGGATGATTTTATGCGGCAGGCGCGGGAAGGATTTTCCGCCCAAGGTGGTGGTGGGTTTGGCAATATTGGTTTTGACTTCGGAGGGCTTGATCTGGGCGATATTTTTGGGGATATATTCGGTTTTAATGCGCCCGCCTCCGGCCGCCGCAGGCGGCCTTCGGCGCGGCGAGGCGAAGATATTGCCATTGATTTGCAACTTGATTTTAAAGAAGCAGTTTTTGGAACCAGCCGTGAAATAAAATTGAATAGAAAAATTTTATGCCCAGCTTGCGGGGGAAAAGGAAAAGAACCAGGAACGAATTTTGTTAATTGCGCAGAATGTGGCGGACACGGACAAGTGACGCGAGTGCAGAGAACTTTTTTGGGAACAATGCAAACCAGCGTGACCTGCTCCAAGTGTGGTGGCGCAGGAAAAATTCCTGAAAAAAAATGCAAACGTTGTTCTGGGATTGGTTTTGTTAACGAAGTTCAAAATTTGAAAATTGAAATTCCAGCTGGCGTGAATAATGGCGACACATTGGAATTGGCTGGTCATGGCAATGCAGCCAGCGGCGGAACTGGCTCGTTGTACGTAAATGTTTTTGTAAAACCAAGCCGAGAGTTTGAACGCGATGGCTGGAATATTATTTCGCACAAAAAAATAAACGCCTTTCAGGCGATGTTGGGTGACGTAATTGATGTTGAAACAGTGGATGGCACCGTTGAATTGAAAATTCCAGAAGGAACGCAAGCTGGCGCGCTTTTCCGGTTGCGCGGCAAAGGTGTTAAACACGGCAGCTTTCGCGGCGACCAGTTGGTTGAAGTTGAGGTTGAAATCCCGTGCAAATTATCCAGAAAAGCGCGCCAATTGTTAAAAGAAATTAATGACGAATTAATATAAACAAATTTGTTTTGCGATTAACGCATTGTTTGTAAAAATATCATTGCTGGTCGTGATCTGGATTTTTTGGTCAATTGCAAAATCTTTAATCGCTGCTGGTGATTGTTCCGAAATAATTGGTGGTTGGTTTTTCGGTGTTTGCTCCATTATTTGTTCTATTGGTTTTTGAGTGATTTTGCAAAAAGTAGTGCTTGAATCTATATTGAGAGTTTTGATTTTGTCCTGTGGGTTGATAATTGGCATTGAGATATTTGGAAGGACTTCAACGATAAATTGGTCCTTATTTTTTTGTTTTAAAATCGCGTTAGCGGTTGTTATTTTTTGCTGGCTAGGGATTACATTATTTTGCACAAGCGAATTTAACGCGTTGTCAAAACCAGCGGTAAATCCTTGGTTGTAATATTGTGCATTTTTATAACTCGTGCCAAAATAAAATCCGAGCGAAAAAACAAGCGCGAACAAAACAATGAGAACGATCATTGATATTAGGTGGCGATGCATAAATTGAAATGTTATTATGTGGATATTATAACACATTTTGTTTTGCATGGAAAAAATGGTATAATAATTATTGAAAAATAAAAACCATATTATGCGCGAAAAAATTATTATTAGTATAATTAGTATTTTTGTGACGATCAGTTGTCTGGTTGGCGTTGGTTTTGTTATGGCATGGTCTGAGCCAACGAACAATCCTCCTGCTGGCAATGTAGCTGCGCCAATTAACGTGAGTTCAACGTTGCAAACTAAAGCTGGAACATTGGGGTTAAATGGCGCGGTGGCTGACGCGAACATTGGGTTGAATGTGACGGGCGTTAATTATGGGCTTGTCGCGAAAAACAAAAATAATTTGACAGAGGCGCGGCTTGGGGATAAGTCAAATGCTGGTTATTTTAATTCGCAGGCAGATATTAAACCAGCGATTAATGTCACTGGCAAATATGGCGGTATATTTTCGTCTGGCACAACTGATTATGGTGTTTGGAGCTCGGGCGGTCTTTATGGTTTGTATGGATTGGACACAGATGGAAATTATGGATATATTGGCGGACAAGGAAATGGTCTTTATGGAAGCGGCAGAGACAATGGCGTGTACGCGGTCGGTAGTAAGATTGGGGTTTATGGTTCGTCTGCTAAACTTGGAATGAAAATTGAAAATAGCGCAAAGAACAATTTTGTTGAAGCAGCAGGAACAGATTACGCGTTCAAAGCTCAAAAAGACGCAAATACAAATGTGACGTTGGCAGACAAAATGGGAAACGGAATCGTTGCGCAAGGATCTTCATATGCTGGAAAATTTACAGGCAAGGTATGGGTTAATGGAAATTTAGAAGTTACCGGTCAGTGCTTGGGTAAGTTATGCTTTGGTGATTTGGCGGAAAACGTTGATGTTGCGCAGAATGTTGAGGACGGTGATATTGTTGAAATGTCTGTTGTCGGTAGCGTTGTTAAAACTTCAACGCCATATTCTAAGCGAGCGATTGGAGTGATTTCAGAAAATCCATCTATGGTTTTGTCTGGCAAAACAGACAAAACCAACAAGCAGGCGCCGTTAGCTTTGGCCGGGCTTGTTATGGTCAAGGCAACAAACGCGAATGGAGCAATGGAAATTGGTGATTATATTACTTCTTCAAATATTCCGGGCGTTGGAATGAAGGCAACGAAGTCCGGGTATGTAATTGGCAAGGTTTTACAACCATTTGACAAAACGAATGGGAGTGTGCTAATATTGGTTGATTTGGATTCTGTGTATTTGGAGTCCAAATAATTGAACCTTGAACAAAAAACAGGAGGTGCGTCATGCGGAACACAACGCTTTTCGCAGTAGTTTTGGCGTTGGCAGCCGCATGCACCTTTGACAACCCTCTTGATTGGGAGGGCTTGGTGTTTGCGGTTCCGGACGAGTTGGAGGACTGGGTAGCTGATGCAACAGCAGATGCTGCTGACTTGCAGGTAGCAGAGCAATCGGATCAAGCTGATCAAGCAGCTGACTCGCTCGACCAGCAGAATGAAGTTCCAACAGACGTTCCTGACGTTCCAGATTCACAAGACGTCAAGGACGCCAAAGACGTAGACGCAGAAGTCGCGAATCCGTGTCCAGCAGAGGGCGAGTATCCAGACCCGCAGCTCATGAAGTGTTTGAAGTATCCGTGCTGCGAGCTTGCGGGTTCGTGGATGTTGCAGATGGTTGACTACGATGATCCAATGGCTAACTATAATTACGCGGTTGCCATTGAACAGGAAAAGGCCTTGGTGGTGTTGAATGTTCTTGGTCGTGCGCCAGGAAACATTAAACTGCCGGAGACGGTGAGTGGAACATTGGAGTCCGATGTTCTGCATCTTGACGGCGGTGATCCCGGAATGACAGGGTTTCTGATGATGGATGCGAAGAAAGTAGAAGCGGCGCTCTTTGAGCTTGGTACCTTTTCCGGTTTGTACAAGCTGGTCATCAACGGCGAGCCCACGCACAGCGGCTCGTGGACGCTTACTCCGAATTGAGCGTTTTTGAGGCGGAGTCTGTAAAACAGGCCCCGCTCTTTTCTTTTTATGAATTTCAGATTACAATATAAGTATCTTATGAAATTTTTTGATACTTGGACTCGGAAAAAGGAGGAATTTAAGCCGCTTGATAAAATGGCCGTTAAAATTTATTCTTGCGGACCCACTGTTTATAATTTCGCGCACATTGGAAATTTGCGCACGTATCTTTTTGCCGATATTTTGAAACGCAGCTTGATGTATTGCGGATACAAAGTAAAACACGTGATGAACGTCACTGATGTTGGGCACCTGACGGATGATGGCGATACTGGTGAAGATAAAATGGAAAAGGCCGCGCGAATGGAAAATAAAAGCGCCAAAGACATCGCGAATTTTTATTGGCAGGCGTTTCGCGATGATTTGGCGAAATTGAATATTAGTGAGCCAACAATTTGGTGTCGAGCCAGCGAATACATTCAGGAGCAAATTGATTTGATAAAAAAATTGGAAGAAAAAGGATATACTTATAAAATTTCAGATGGCATTTATTTTGACACTTCCAAAATTAAAGATTATGGATATTTGGCGCGATTGGATATTAAGGGATTAAACGAAGGCGCTCGTATCGCAACAAACAAAGAAAAAAGAAATTCCACTGATTTTGCGCTTTGGAAATTTTCTCCGACAATTAGAAAGCGCCAGCAAGAATGGGAATCTCCGTGGGCCCCGCCTGGGCGAGGTAAAGCGTTTGGTTTTCCGGGTTGGCATACAGAGTGCGTTGCAATGGCATTAAAATGTTTGGGCGCGCCAATTGATATACACACAGGCGCGATTGATTTAGCCCCGGTTCATCATACTAATGAAATCGCGCAAGCGCGAGCTCTGTTGAACAAAAAATTTGTTCAGATATGGATGCACGGTGAGTTTGTCATTATTAATGATAAGAAAATGGCAAAGTCAGAGGGCAATTTTATGACATTGGCCAGTTTGATTGGGCAGGGTTATGACCCAATGAGCTACAGATATTTGTGCCTTACAACGCATTATCGCAGCAAATTGAATTTTAATTTTGAAGCATTGTTAGCTGCGCAAGCTGGGTTAAATAATTTGCGCGAAAAATTTTTAAATTTTGGAAAAGCGAGTGGCAATATAATAAGCGAATTTCAAAAACAATTTGCAGACGCAATTGATGATGATTTAAATATGCCGCAGGCAATGGCGCTTGTTTGGGCAGTGTTAAAAGCCGAAGCGAGTGATGCTGATAAACGCGCGACATTGTTGGACTTTGATAAAGTGCTGGGCCTGAATTTGGAAAATTATCAAGAGCAGTCCGTTGAGATTCCTGATGACATCAAAAAAATAGCAGACGAACGTGAAAGAGTTAGACAGAAAAAAAATTGGAAACGCTCTGACCAGCTGCGTGATGAACTGGAAAAACTTGGATGGATTGTTCGCGACACGTCAGTTGGATATGAATTAAAAAAGAAAATTTAATATGGATTTTCCAAAACAAAAAACTAACAAAGTAGAAAAACCACGGCTGGAAGTTGGCGCGGGCGCGTCTAAACAAGAAGTGCCAATGTCAGCTGAACGCGTTGACGATTTGGCGGCGGTTGAAGCCGACAAAAAAGAAGCAGCGTATATTGAACAACAAACTGGCGCGGAAGAAACTATTACGCCAGCAGGGCCTGCGATTGCACAAAAAAGTCCATACATTGTTGCAGTTGAAACTATTTTGGAGGAAGATTTGAAAGATTTATACGTGAATTTGCCGGAAAACAAAAAAGAGGCTTTTAAAAAGGAAGGTGAACGCGTGGCTGGTAAAATTGAAAAAATTATACAATCTGCTAAGGTGAGTGTAAGCAAAATAATCAGTCTAATCCGCAATTGGCTGTTAATGATTCCGGGCGTGAACAAATTATTTTTGGAACAAGAAGCGAAAATAAAGGCAGATAAAATTTTGGCAGTAAAAGAAATGCAAGAAAAGCGGAAATAGGAGGGCGCAAGAATTATGTTGATAAAGAAAATCGGGATTGATCTCGGAACAACCTATACTTTGGTGCATCTTCCCAAAAAGGGGATTGTTATAAATGAACCGTCTGTCGTGGCGGTTTCTCTTATTGATAAAAGAATTTTGGCGGTCGGAGACGAAGCAAAAGAAATGATCGGCCGCAC
>JACRDX010000040.1 GCA_016212745.1 Candidatus Falkowiibacteriota bacterium
AGCTGCTGCGCTGGCAATGTTTTTCGCGCGCGAACCCTGGGCGCCAGTTTTTGTTTTTTCTATTTCCTTCATTCTCTCTTCAGCAAAACTCAAATACAACTTTGTCTTTGCTTCTGCTGAACCAGTAAGACTTACCTGCAAATTTTCAGATGTCAGTTTAACAGAGTAGAGAACATCGCCGGGCGCGCTTTGTTTAGCTGCTCTGACGCCAAGCACACCGCCAGTCAAAACGAAAATCAGCGCCAAGATTACAACGCCAACAGGGCGAACGATTGGCGCTAAAATTTTATATCCAAAAACAACCTTGAATAAATCCAAATATCTGACATCATTTTTTGTTTCTTTTTCTGCTTTTTGTCCACGAATTTGAGACAACAAAATGCCGCGGGTATTTTCAACCCATTCTTTGGCTGGTTTTACGTTCCGCAAATCTTTAAGTTGTCGCAGTACAGTGTTCATATTTTATTCATTTTCATTGGCTATTTCTTTCAACGCTTTCATTGCGCGGTGCAGAAGCACTCTTATGGCGCCGCTTTTTTTGCCAAGTATTTGCGCTATTTCTTTAATGTTGAATCCTTCAACATGCCTTAGCAAAATTATCTCACGATATTCTTCTTTTAATTTGTTTAAATAATTTTCAACTGCTGCAATTTCTATTTTGTTTTCAACCTGCTGTGCCAAATCTTTTTGATCGCGCGCGTCTTCAATTAACTCCTGATCTTCGTTTGCCTTCTCAAATGTTCTGTTCTTTTCTCTGTAAAAATCTATCACGCAATTTCGCGCCACCTGATAAATAAACGCCTTGAAATTGCTGACTTTTTTTTCGCTTTCTTTAATGTACTTCCAGGCCTTCAAAAACACGTCTGCACTAATGTCTTCTGCGTCTTCCTGCCTAGAAACCTTAAAAAGCACAAAGCGGAAAATCTTTTCTATGTAAAGGTCATATAACTTGGCAAACGCGTCTGGGTCTTTTCTGTATTGGACCTGCAAAACAAAGTACTTTTCTTTTACGTTGTCTAATTGTTTTGCGACGCCTTGTTTAAAGCCATCTGGTTGTGTCTGATCGTTTGTCATTATAGTGGACGTTTATTGGGTAAAAATGTTACACCAACTATACCACTTTATATAAGAAATATCCAATACCCAATTACCAATACCCAATGAAATTCCCAATTTAGCATTTATACTTTCATTAGAAATTGGATATTAGAAATTGGAAATTATAAATATTCTTTACAAACGACTACAATAATGTCGTATTTGTCTAGACTAGTCTGCACAAATACATTCGCAAATGTTCGGTTGCGGTGTCGAGGCTCGTATCGTCTAACGTCAACCGTATACCGAAACGAGCTTCGAAACCTATAACCGTTATTACGTTATATTATCTTGACTTTTACTTTTAGCGCGCTACACTAAAAACAGAACGTTTGTATAGACTAGTCTATACAAACGATGTGAATATGACAGAAAATCAACAAACTCCTATCCGTTTATCTGTAAGCGAAGCCGGCCGACTTTTTGGCGTTGACCAGACAACCATACGCCGCGCCATAAAAGAGCAAAAGCTTCGCTATGTTGTTGTCCAAAACCGATACAAAATTACTTTTGAAAGCTTGGTGCAATGGTCTCAGCAACACCTTACTGTCAAAAATAAAACGAACAACAGGGGAATCGGACAGTTTGTTGAACAGTGGAAAATTAAGACAAAAAAATATAGCCCGAACCCGGCCATAATAAAAACAAACCCAATGGCGCAAAAGATTACGCCAAAGACCAATACACCGAATCAACCTGCGCAATAATTTTTGACCAATTATAATTTTCCTTGACCAACTCTAATCCGGCAGCCGCACGCGCCCGCGCCTCGATCTGATGATTTAATAAGTAGCTCAACTTGTCTTGCAAATCAGCAAGATTTTTATTTTTAAACAAAAGCCCGAATTTATTGTCACCAACAATTTCTTTATTCTCCGGAATGTCTGACGCAAGAACCGGCGCCCCAAAACTCATTGCCTCCAAAACAACAATTGGCAATCCCTCTGACATTGACGGCAAAACAAAACAATACGCGTTAGAGTACAGCTCGCGCCATAAATCTGTGCCAGCTTGGACGTCCGTAAAAATTATATTTGGATTGTCATTTGCCAATGTTTTAATTTCTTTCACATAATCATCTGTAAAAGCTGAACCGCCGGCAATAACTAATTTTTTAGTGGTCTGTAAATTTTTATACGCATCAATTAAAAGGTGAGCGCCTTTGTGGCGAACTAACCGAGACAAGAACAAAATATATGAACCCTTTTCCAATCCAAGATTTTCTTTGATTATATTGTGCGACACACGACTTTGAACCTCCACCCCATTTGGAATATAAATTGTTTCAGCATCATAAACCTCTTCGCAATAATTTTGTAAAGTCTTGGACACTGTAATTGTCTTGTGGCTAAACGCGCAGCTAAACCATTCACCAAGCCGCAATGCCAAGCGCGCGATTATTCCCCATTTTTGATGTTTGCGATCAATACAGTGAAATGTCACGACAACCTTCACCGATGGCTTGAACAACCGCGGAATCCACGCGCACAAAGCTGGACCAACGCCATGATAATGAATCACGTCAAAATTATGAAATATGGCGTAAAAACTGGCTAAAAAGGAATGAACAATCGCGTCCAAATGCTTTGTTTTCAAAGTGGTCAAAGAAATCAATTTAACGCCCTGATATTCAGTTAAATTTTTATCTGTGTACCATGGACGAGTATAAACAAAAACTTCGTGGCCAAGTTTGACTAAACCACGCGACAAAAAATCAACGTGAGTTTCAATACCTCCGCATTTTGCTGGAATTCCTTTTTGTCCGATAAACGCGATTTTCATATAAAATATGAAGCTTTTTTAACATGCGAGTATATCATATAAGCATAAAAATGTCAATCTTTTGCGAAAATTAGCAAAAAAACACACTGACATTGACTTGCCAGCGTTTATATGCTATAATATTTTGTTGTTCTTTTGGCAATGCTCTCGCAAAAAGAGGACAAGGTCCTGCCCCGCAAGGGCCGCGAGAAAGCGTTAGCTTGAGGGTGCGATTCCCTCCGTTGCCACTTCTGCCCGCGCACACACTTGTGCGCGGGAATTTTTTATTGCCTTGCGCAAAAGCGCGCTGCATTGCAAATTTTTTTCTTGCGATTTTATGTCTTCCAAGTGTGCGCGGGTTTCAGGATGTTTTGAAATCATAAAACTGCAGCAATCTTCATGCGGCCGGATTGAAATTTCATAAGTGCCAATTTTTCGTGCAATATCAATGATTTCCCTTTTGTTTGTCCCAATCAACGGCGAAAATTTCAGCATATCTGTTGCTTCATAAATCACTTCCAAATTTTCCAATGTTTGCGACGCCACTTGCCCTAAACTGTCACCAGTGACAATCGCGAGCGCGCCTTGTTTTTTCGCAATCATTTCCGCGATTTTAAACATCAACCTGCGATAAACAATCATGCGCGAATCAGCCGCGATTTTCGCGATCACCTCTTTTTGCAATTCATCAAACGCTACAATGTATAAAATGCTTTTTCCCTGCACTCGCGACAAACAACTTACCAAATCTTTTATTTTTTGTTCAACACCCGATTGATTAATTGTCTGATTATGGCAATGCACAAAAATAATTTTAGCGCCGCGTTTCATCATTGAAAAAGCTGCGACCGGACTGTCTATACCGCCTGATAACAAACAAACAATTTTGCCGGCTGTGCCAACGGGCAACCCGCCAATTCCCTGCTCTTTTTTGCCCAAAACAAAAGCTTTTTTACTTTGAATTTCAATACACACCATCAAATCTGGTCTATGCACATCAACCTTTAAATTCGGCATTTGCTGCAAAATCCTCGCGCCAACTTCACAATTTGTTTCCATGGAATTCATTGGAAATTTTTTGCACGAACGAGATGTTTCTATTTTAAAAGTTTTTGGTTGATAATGCTGAACAATGGACAACGCAGCAGCGCTGATTGCGTCAATGTTGGCGTCACATTCAATGGCACCTGAAAAGTTGCTAATGCCCGGAATCAGTTTTAATTTTTCAAAAATCACGCTAATGTCATCGGCCTGTTTCAAATAAATAACAAACTTGGCTGCTTCAGAAAAAACATCTTTGCCAAGCGCTTCGCGCAAATTTGAAATCAACTTTCGCTCAAAAAAGGCCCTGTTCGCGCCTTTTAAAATTAACTCGTCAAAATGTACTACAATAACATTAAACATAATCGGATATCGGTTGGGGTATCGAAGTCCGTTTCGTTAAACGTCGAACGGAATTCGGATTTTTTACGACAACCAAAGCCATTCACCGAAACGTACCTCGACACCAATTACCGATAACTTTTCAACTGGCATCATATATACTTTTAATCATCCCTGTTATTCTCCGCGCTTCATTTTCTACAACATCGCCGTCATACTCGCCAGCATGCGCTTTAAAATGCTCACTTCGCAATTGCTTTTGGTCAAGATGTAAACTCACCTCAAAATATTTTTCAAATTCCTGAATGTACGCGTGAAATCGCGGATACAAATCAGACGCCATTCTGCGGCCATAGCTTGTTTCTCCTGTTTTTGGGTCAACAATTTTACCATATCCGCAACGGCGAATCAGCGTCTCTGCGTTAAACCCTTTATATGGAAATTTAAATACCATAATTAGAAATTAGAAATTGGAAATTAGAAATTTGGGTAATCCCATCATAACATATCAACAAGTTCTAACGCAAATTTGTGTTAAAATTCAAAACATGCTATAATTACAAATAACGTTAAATAACCAACAATTTATATGCCAAGATTTGAAGCTGCGAGAAAAATTGAACCCTCCTTCGCCGAGGCTTCCGCCTCCGTTGAAACTTCGGCGGACAAGTCGGAGGGCAAGCCAGCCGAGCAACCTAAGGCAGTTCTTACGGCTGATGGATGGATTCGCTCTAATGACGTTGAATTTAAAAAGGACAAACAAGGTCGCTGGAGAGAGCGCGCGGCATTTGTGAACGCGCCAGGTGTTTACGCTAATAAAGAACGTATTGCAACCTTGAAAATGGAAAATGTTGCCAATGAACTTGGCGCGAAATTTGAAGTCAAAGAAAAACCCATAAAAGAAGCACAAATTTTAACGCCAGAGCAAGAAAAACGTTTGCGTAAAAAACCAATAGAAGCTGAAATAATTGAACAAGCGCCGATAATTCCTTTTCCGCCGCCATTGCCAAAACAACCAGATGTCAAAATTGAAGATTTGTTGAAAGACATAAAAGAACAAACAGCGCCAGAAAGAGCAAAAGAAGAAAAGCGCGCGAAAATGACTCCAACTAAACGCGCAGTTGCTGATGTTGTCGAAATTACCGCAGAAGATGTTGCCGCAGAACATGCGCTTGCCGACAAAGAAATCGCTGGCAAAAAGGCCGCGAAAGAATTTGAATTCCTTGGTGAGCGGCCGACAAAAGAACAACGCGCAGCAGCCGCTGGGAAAGACCGCAAGCGCGCAGAATCAACAAAACAGCGGGAAAAAGAAGTTTCAAAAAAACTATTTGAAGAATTCGCAATGCTCCA
>JACRDX010000041.1 GCA_016212745.1 Candidatus Falkowiibacteriota bacterium
CTATTTTATTTCACCGAACATTGAAGGAAAACATCCGCTATGGCAAGCCAGACGCGACTGATGAAGAAGTTTATGAGGCCTCGCGGTTGGCGCATTGCCATGAATTTATTTATGAATTTCCAGATGGATATGAGACATATGTCGGCGAACGTGGTATGAAGCTTTCCGGCGGCGAACGCCAGCGCGTTGCCATTGCCCGCGCTATTTTGCGCAACGCGCCAATTTTGATTTTAGACGAAGCCACGTCCAGTTTGGATTCTGAATCCGAGCGTTTGATTCAAGACGCGCTGGATAATTTGATGCGCGACAAAACAGTGATTGTCATTGCCCACCGCTTGTCAACGATTATGAAAATGGATAGAATAGTAGTGATTGATGGGGGTCAGATTGTGGAAGAAGGAACGCACGCGAAGTTGTTGCGTCGTCGAGATGGTGTTTACCGTAAATTATGGAACCTCCAAGCTGGCGGCTTTATCTCATAATATGCTAAACAAAGCACAAAACGAGGCGGTCAAATACACAGATGGACCATTACTCATAGTGGCAGGAGCCGGAACCGGCAAAACCACAGTGATTACAAAAAAAATCGCTTATTTAATTGAATCAAGCCGCGCCAAACCCAAGGAAATTTTGGCTTTAACTTTTACTGACAAAGCGGCCGAAGAGATGTTGACGAGAGTTGATGAGGAGTTAGACGTGGGTTATGCAGAAATGCAAATTTCAACGTTCCACGCTTTTTGTCAGAAAATTTTGGAATTATATGGCCTTGACGCTGGTTTGCCAAATCAATTTAAACTTTTAACTCAAACCGATGCCTGGCTTTTGATTAAGAAGAATTTTGATAAATTCAATTTGGATTATTACCGCCCACTCGGCAATCCAACAAAACATATTCATGAATTAATTAAACACTTTTCAAAATGCAAAGATGAGCTTGTTTCCCAAGAAGAATATCTTAAATACGCAGAGAACGTAAAATTAGACAAAGACAATGTTGAATTTGAAAAATCACGCCTTACCGAAATTGCTAACGCTTATCACACATATAATCAGCTCCTTCTTGATAACAACTGTCTTGATTTTGGCGATTTAATATATTACACAGTAAAATTACTAGAAAAACGACCAAATATTCTCAAAGCACTGCAAGAAAGATACAAATTTATCCTCGTTGACGAATTTCAAGATGTTAACTGGGCACAATATTATTTGGTGCGACTTTTGTCCAATGTCATCCCGACCCCCTCAACTGACGCTCGGGGCAGGCTCCTCGTGGAAGGATCTCTTTCCAACACACCAATACAACTAACAGTGGTTGGAGATGATGACCAATGTCTGCCAAAAAGTACAAAAATAAGAACTGTTTCCGGGACAAAAAAAATCTGTGATGTCAGGAGAGGGGACAATGTTTTAAGCGCTGTGGGTAAGGGTTATTATGTCACAAGCAAAATTTTGCAAACCAAAAAAACTACAAAAAACACGGAATTTATAAAAATTGAAACAGAAAACGGCCACAAATTGGAACTTACAGATAATCACATTGTGTTTTGCTATACGCCGGACACTAGCGATAAAAAGCATTTTTTTGTATATCTTATGGAAAGACAGGACTGGGGTTGGCGTATTGGAATAACAAATGACCCGGCTGTTAGATTAAGGCTGGAGCGCGGCGCCGATAGGATTATTCTTCTCAAAAGCTGTCACAATGAAGAAGAGGCGAGATTTTATGAAACAATTTTTTCTTTAAAATACAACATTCCCACAGTATGTTTTAAAGAAAGAGACGGTACACAAAATAAAGCATGGTTAAAACGAGTATTTTCAACAATTGACACGGCATCCAATGTAAAACAGCTGGCCAATGATTTGAATATTGATTTAGAAAGACACCATTATTCACTTGGCGGCGTTTATCGCGGTGAAATGCGCCGTGTCAAGATAAATTTAGAAATGTGCCACAGAAATTATGGAGTAAAGTTAAAATATGGATGCTACAGGCAAGCGCCTGCCATATCCCATAAGCTACAAATTGAGACGTCTGACCGTAAGGCGATTGATTGTTTACTGAAGCTTGGTTTACGTCCAACGAAAGCCAAAAAAGGCATGCGAATAAGAATTACAAATGTTGATTTTGTTTATTTACAAAATATCGCAAAACAGGTCGCGGTGGTAAGTGGAGGAATCATTGAGTATGGGTTTAAAATCGCCAGATTTAAAGGACGAACTAGAAAGGCCTTAATGATGCCTGCTAAAAATTTGATTGAGGGGCTCTATGTGCCAGTGTTTAACAATAAAAAATTAATCGTATTTGAACAAATCAGCAAAATAGAAAAAAAGAAAAAACGAGAAACAGTTTTTGATTTGGAGGTGGATAGAACAAACAATTTTATAGCAAATAATATTGTAGTCCATAACTCAATCTACGCTTTCCGCGGGGCCTCGGTGTC
>JACRDX010000042.1 GCA_016212745.1 Candidatus Falkowiibacteriota bacterium
ATTGTTTTGGAGTTGTTGGGTCTAAACAGTATAAAATTCGCGCCGCTTGGATAATAAACAGTATTATTTGCTGTAAAAAATTTTTCAAGCATTGGCTTGGATTTTTGCATAACCTCTCTGACATAGATTTTAAGTTTGTCCCGATTTTTTAATACAGCGGCCGCTCCGTATACAGCCGGCATATTGATATCATATGGTCCGCGTATTTTTTTCATTTCCTGTATAATTTTCGAGTTGGCAATTATATAACCAATGCGCAGGGCGGCCAAACCAAATGCCTTGGAAAATGTGCGGGTTATAACCAAATTTTTATATTTTGACAACAGTGAAACCGCAGTTGTTCTTGAAAATTCATAATATGCTTCGTCCACATAGACGATAGAATTTTCAGCTTTCTGAAGTATTTTTTCTATTTTGTCTATTGTTATGAGCGTTCCTGTTGGGTTGTTGGGGTTGCATATGACTATAAGTTTGGGTTTTTGAGCGACCATTCTCAGTATTTCTTCCATTGGGAAAGACATCCTTTGGTTTTCGTCATATTGCGGCATTAATATTTTGTTCCCCACCATTTCCGCGCATTGGTAAAACATGGTAAAACTGGGCGATGGGATAATCACGCGATCTTCTGCTTTAGTAAACGCGCGGAAAATGATGTCAATGCCTTGGTTAGAGCCATTAGTGAGCATGATGTTTTCTGATTTAACTCCCACGTATTGAGCGATGGTTTTTTCTGCGCGGTCGTACTCTGGATACACCTGTATTTTATTTTCATTTGCTAATTTTTTGAGCGCATCAATAACGCAATCGCCAAACGGTGTTGTTCTTTCGTTGAAGTTTAAAAGCAGGCCGCCAAAAGCGCGCCGGCCTTCAATTGGCGGTTGGTAGGGTTTCATCTTTTGTATGTTGTTATTTATAAGAGTTTTCATATTTGGTTATTGAAGCGCACAGAACAAGAATATTTGTGGGCTGGCAATTTTTCCACTTCGGCGAATGTTTCAGTTGCGGTTTTTATTTTTTTCAACCCCGGTTTTGTGCATTTTTGATATTCCATTGTTCTAATAAAATTCGATACTGATAACCCAGAGAACATTTTGGCCGAGCCGCCTGTCGGTAATACGTGATTGGCGCCGGTGGCATAGTCGCCGGCTGATTTGCAGGTGTAGTCGTCGATAAAGACAGAACCGGCGTTGATGATTTTTTTTGCCACTCGGCCGGCTTGCGCTGTCATAATTTGGACGTGCTCCGGCGCGTAGTCATTAGCGAAATCAATGGCTTCATCAATAGAGTCAACTGTGGCAAAAAGCCCGTATTGTTCAATTGATTTTTTGATTCGGTCTTTGGTGGTGAATTGATTAATACGGACTTTTATTTCCTGAATAACTTGCTTTGCTAGTTTTGTTTCGGTGGTAACAAGAATCGCCGCTGAATCTTCTCCATGTTCCGCGTCGCACATTAGGTCAGCGGCTATAAATTTTGGATTAGCGGTTTTGTCAGCAATGATAAATACTTCAGATGGTCCGGCAGGGGAGTCAATAGCCGCTTCGCCAGACATCAAGGCCGCCAGTTTGGCGGCTGCGACATAGGCATTGCCTGGTCCAACTATTTTATACACCTTTGGAATGGTTTTTGTGCCATAAGTTAGCGCGGCGATTGCCTGCGCTCCACCAACCTTGTAAACCTCTTTAATTCCCAGCGTGTCCGCAGTGACTAATAATTCCGGCGCAATCTCGCCGTTTTTTTGCGGAGGGGTGGTGATTACAATTTGTCTGCAGCCAGCAATTTTGGCCGGTATGGCGTTCATAAGCACGGAAGATGGGTAGAATGCCTTTCCGCCCGGGACGTAGAGGCCAACTTTTTCAATCGGTTTCCAATTTCTCCATACTCCTATTCCAGCAGCTGGCTTAATTGGCCTTTTGTTTATTTGCGGAATCTGGTCTTTGCTTACTTGCGTGATATTTTTACTGGTCTGTTTCAGGGCTTTAATAAATCGCGGGCTAACTTTGTTGCAAGCTCGTTTTATCTCTTCGCGGCTGACGCGTATATTTTTTATTTTAACTCCATCAAATTTTAATGTGTATTTTTTAATGGCTTCGTCGCCGTTTTTTTCCACTCCTGCCATAATTTTTTTAACAACGGGAAACAGGGCGGCATAATTTTGTCTGCCACGATTCATCACCCGCTTGTATTTTTCGCTTGTTTTGAATTTTTTAAGGGAGACGATTTCCATATTTTTTTAGCTTGTTTAATAAGATTTGCTTGTTTGGGTTGTCAAACGGACTTTCAATAAGCACGGCTTCTGATTCTAAAATAGTGTCAATCGCAGTTAAATTATTTTCCACCAAGCTTTTTCCTGTTTGGGTGATGTCGCAGATGGCGTCTGCCAGCTTTAACCGCGGCGCGATTTCTACTGATCCGGATAAATAAACTATTTGGCAGAAAACATTATTTTGTTTAAGGTATTTTTGTAGCAAGTTTGGATAAGAGGTTGCCAGAATTTTATTTTGTAGTTGTTTTATGTCTTTAAGTCCGCTATTTTGTGGGACGGCGATCACTATCCTGCATTTACTGAAATCAAGCTTCTTGATCACGTTGATGGTTTCGGTTTTTTCTTCAATTACATCCTTGCCTAAAATACCGAAATCTACCAGTCCGCTGTTTACATACTTTGGAATATCATCATCGCGCAAAAAAATTATTTCTATATTGCCGTCGGCACACACGGTTGATAATGTTTTTTCCGACTGTGCGAATATGATTCCAAGAGAATTTAAGAATCGCACGCTTTCTCCGCGCAAATGTCCTTTTTTCTGAATTGCGATTTTAACTGTGTTTTCCATATAATAAACAAAAAATCGCCAATGGCGATTTTGCGACCCTAAAAAACCATCATTAAGCTAACGGGCTTTTAGGGTCCGGTTTGGTGGGCGATAGATTGGTTGGTTGCGTTTTCCATATTGTTTTAATGTAGTAATACATTAACACAGATATAAAATTTTGTCAAATTTGGGCTGTGGATAAGTGGACCACGAATCTTTACACGAATCTGGCACGAATTAGCGCCGTCTTATATCCACCCTCTCCATGGTACAGCCAATGGGCGATGCGGGTGATAGTGGTAGTGGACAAACCTGTATTTTTTGTAACCTCACGATATGGCATTTTCTTTGCAATCAACTGCACTGC
>JACRDX010000043.1 GCA_016212745.1 Candidatus Falkowiibacteriota bacterium
TGACGATAAAAAATTAAAATCTTGATAATTTTTATTTAACAATTTTAGAAAAATTTCCAACCGTTCCGAGAATGAATTTTCTATTATTAACAATAACGGTTTTGCCGCTATTTTTTATTTTAAACAAACCAGATGAATATGTCTGCGATGGATTATCAAAAAAATATTTACCCGCCCAATCAACATCCTCCAACTCTGGCAAAGTCAGCGCCAATTCGCCAGCATCGCTAAACGCATAATCATCGTGATATCTTGGCGCGGAATCTTCAATGGTACTATGGAATTCTAATCTGTCCAGATGCTCTTTGTCGGAAAAAAATCTATTGCCGCTTCCATAAAACAAATAAACTTTGTAATCATCATCTCCGAAATATTTGCCAAGCAAACCCTGCATCAAATAAAACTGCGCGCCATTTCCAATTGGCCGGTGCCCAATTTTTGCCTCAACCAATCCGTTTGAAAAAGATAATTTTTTAATATTAAAATACATTTTTTTCGCCAACTCCAAATATTTTGACCCTTCAATCATATTGCCAAACGCTAACAAAGAAAAAGCTGAAACAACGTGATAATGCGAGGAAAATAATTTTTGTTTTGTTTCAAAATACCAACCATTTTTATCTGTGGATGTTTTTATGGCAGCGTCAACTTTGGCAATAAGCAACGTGTCTATCGCTTGTTTTGTTTGCTCGTCAATAAAATTATTGTCGTACAAATAATTTACCAAATATTGCCAACGAGCGGCTGCCACAATGGCGCGATTTTCCAAATCTTTCGCAAGAATGCCCCCTTCAATATATCCTTTAATCAAATTAATAATTTTCGTTTTTTCTTTTTCTGTCAACAAATTCGGAACGCTTTCAATCATTCTAACCATCAAAAACTGCGCTTCAGCGTCGGCAAAAGATTGTGTGTGTGGCGGCCGCTGCGCAAGTTCTTCGTACGCCTTCCAAATCCCTTGCTGGATAATAAGCTTTGCTTTTTTATCACCATTCATTGCGCGGTATTTATAAAAAGATACAAGCGTCATCCATTCTCTCGCGGTCTCTGGCTTTTTGAAGGTTGTAATACCATAATCCGGCGCAGAATATTGCAATCCTCCATCCAAATAATTGCTATATCTGTCGTAAAAATATTCTACATACGATGACAGCTTAGACGACGAAGCCATCGCATTATTCGCAGCAATTGAACTGGCTGGAAATAAAAAAATGATGGCCAATAGGACCATCGTAATTTTTTTAATCCTCCTCTCAAACATAACATGAATAAATTAATCCGCCTCCACAATGTTACGGCGAGATAAATCGGAGTGGTGGGATTTGAACCCACGGTCTCTTGCTCCCAAAGCAAGCGCCTTAAGCCTCTAGGCTACACTCCGAGAATTATTTCATACTTTCTCTTATACGCTTATACAGTTGCGCGTATGCCCGGCTTTTCAATTTCAGATTCGCCTCCCTAACTCGTGCATCTTTTTCCGCTCGATATGCCTCGTAATATATCAAATCTAAAGGTCGTCGTGGTCTTGTTGATTGTACGTCCCCTTTATTATGTTGCTCAAAGCGCCGACGTAAATCATTCGTAGAACCAACGTAGCATAGACCATCCTTTTGACTCTTTAAGACGTAGACATAAAACATATTTTCGGTGCCTCGGCACCACACCAACTTCTTCCAACATACAAGAAGTTGGTGTGGTGCCTGGGGCCAGGATTGAACTGGCGACGCAAGGATTTTCAGTCCTTCGCTCTACCACTGAGCTACCCAGGCGAGCAGGCATTTTTTCAGGACTCTACCACTAATAAACTACCTCGGTTTTTGGTTGCGGGGGGAGGACTTGAACCTCCGACCTCCGGGTTATGGGCCCGGCGAGCTGCCAACTGCTCTACCCCGCGACACTTCGCTCCGCCCTTGGCGGAGCTACGCGTCGCAAGCTATCAAACTTGCGACATTAAATCAAACGTTTATTCGTGAATGCTTTTCCTGAACTTGTCTTTAAATATTGTTCAAATTTTGCCGCAATAAACTTATTGCGAAAAATGCCACACCAAATCAACTTTAACGGTTGTCTATTCTTCGTATAAAGAACGCTTCCACCAACATGCTCACGATATCGGTTCTTTATGTCAGTTGTCATCCCAACATAGCATGTTTCGTCAGCACATCGCAATATATACACAAAAACCATATTGATGTGATGGCTTGCCATTCGAAGTCCCGCTATCGCGGGACGGAGAATGGGCGCGACAGGGATCGAACCTGTGACCTCAGCATTATCAGTGCTGCGCTCTAACCAACTGAGCTACGCGCCCTAAATTGCACAATGGTGGGTCGTGAGGGGCTCGAACCCCCGACCTCTTCGGTGTAAGCGAAGCGCTCTATCCAACTGAGCTAACGACCCACAAAATAGTTCTCGAGTCTTCGGCGGAAAAAGCAATACACATTATAACTAAAAATAACTTAACAGTCAATCATTTTGCGCTTGCTTTTCGGCCTCTGTAAAGCTCAAACTTAATACGCGCGAGATACCTTCTCCGGTCATTGTCACTCCATAAAGAACATCTGCCACATGCATAATCACGCGATTATGCGTAATTAAAATAAATTGCGTTTTTTCCGACAATTCTCGCATAATTATCGCCAATCTTTCAGAATTGACTTCGTCCAGCGCCGCATCAATTTCGTCAAAAACCACAAATGGCGAAGGATTGCTTGCAACAATGGCGCAAATCAATGCAATAGACACCATTGTTTTTTCGCCGCCTGAAAGCATTGCAATGTTTGCAATCTTTTTGTTCAGCAAACTTACAGCAATATCAATGCCAACGCGCGCTTGTTCCTGAATATTTTTTTCTTCATCAATAGTATTATCACCATTTTCTAGTTGTTCTTCAATAAAAATTAACTTGGCTTTTGCTCCTTGGAATATTTTTTCGCAATAATGATTAAACTCTTTATTAATGCGCTGAAACGCTTCTGTAAATTGCTTTTGAATTATAATGTCCAGCTCGCGGCGCACTTTGTCTAAATCTGCAATCGCTCTTTCCAAATCACTGACCTGCGAATTTAAAAAATCATAACGCTCCTTCGCCTTTCCATATTCAGAAAGCATTTCTTCGTCAATGCCGCCAATCATTTCCAAATCGTGTTTAAGTTTTCCGATTTCATGCCACAATGCATCAACATTAATTCCATTTTCTTGCGAATATTCAAGCCCCGCTTCGCCATTGACCCCGCCATCAGCGGGGCCAAGCTCTTGCCGCACTTCAAGCCGCAGCGCGTCTTCGCGCGTTTCAATTTTGCCAAGTTCAACTTTCAAATCGCTAACTTCAGCACCAATTTTATTCGCTTTTTCCTGCAACACCTGCAAATGTTTTTGTAAATCAAAAATCTCTCTTGTCTTTTTTTCTTCCTCAATGTTAAATCTATCAATCTTTGTCCGTTTTTCCAAAATGTTCTTTTCTATTTTGGCAATCTGCGATTCTATTTCTTTTTTGCGACTGTTCAAATTTTTCAAATAAACATCCTGATCTTCTGGCGCCAATTTGTTTTCATCAATTTCAACGGACAACCGCGCGCGTTCTTTTGCCAACTCGCTCAAATCGTTCCTCAATCCTTTTTCTTTTGTTTTCAAAATTTCCAAATTTATCTTTTTTGTATTCGCTTCGTCTGTCAACAATGCGATTTCTTTTTTCAATTCATCTGCGCGCGACCCAAGCATCGCGATTTCTTTTATTTTTTGCTCCTCGTCGCGCGCGCTATCTTTTTGTAAAGAAAAACTCTGCATTTTTTGCAAAAATCCGCCATAAAAAAATCCTCGTTTATCAATCATGTCACCGGCCAATGTCACAACTTTGAATTTTCCCAAATTCACCTGCTGCGCGTTTTCCAAAGTATCAAAAACCAAAATATTTCCAAACAAATAATCGCGTAATTTTTTATAGCGACCATCACAATCAACCAATTCATCCAAAAACGAAATCGCACCCCTTGCCACGCTGTAGCCTTGGCGAAGCGGGTTTGCTTTTAATTTTTCTGCATCTTCAGCGCAACGTTCATTGATTTTTAGACGGTTCAATGGAATAAATAACGCCATGCCAAGCCGATTTTGCTTTAAATAGTTTATACATCGCACAGCAGTATCACAATCTTTTACCACAACCGCGTTTAGGACGCCCTTTGCGGCGACAAATATTGCTTTTTGATAATCTTCTTTTGTTGAAAATAGTTCTGAAACAATTCCTTCAATTCCCTTGATGTAACTTTTCTGCCGCAAAATCGCTTGAACAACATAGTTGGCTTCCCAATTTTTTCCCTGACGAAATAAGTCCGCCTGATTTTTTGCAGCTGCCAAATTATTTTCCAAAACTAACAACTCGGCTTTGACTTTTTCCAAACGTTCATTTTTTTCAGCCACCGTAGACTGTTCCACTGTCAACTTTGATTCCAATGTTTCCAAACTATCTTTTACAACGCCAATGCGTCCGTCCAAATCACTGCGCCGTTTTTCCAGCCATGCCAAATTTTCTTTTCCGCGCTTAATATATTCAACGCTCATTTTACCTTCCAAAACCGCAAGCTCTTGGGTCAAATTATTTTTTTCAGCGATCAATCGGTTAAATTCTTTTTGCAAATTATTAAAAATATCTTTCCGCGATTCGCCGCGCGAAATTTTATCCATCTGCTGCCGCGTTTCCACAAGCCGCCCGTCCAAATCACTTGCCAAGGACGCTTTAATTTCAATCGCAGATGTTAACTCATCTTTTTTCTTTTCTATATCGCCGACCAATTTACCATAATATTTTCTTTGCAAAACGCGCAGCTCTTGTTCCACTTTTGCGCGACGTTCCAACCGCTTCATCTGACGATGCAACAACCGCAGTCGCGGTTCTAATTCCGACAAAATGCCATTTGCTTTTTCCAAATTATTTTGCGCGCTTTTCATTCTGCTGTCAGCCTGGTCTCGCTTAATCTGGTACTGCTTAACACCAGTCGCTTCGTCAAAAAAATCCTTGCGCTCAAAAACTGACATATTAATCACATGGTCAACCATTCCCTGCCCAATAATGCTAAAACTTTTCTGCCCAAAATTGGCTTTTGCCATTAGCATTAAAACATCAAACAATCGTACTTTTTTATTATTTATCAAATACTCACCTTCGCCGTCGCGAAAAATTTTTCTCGTAATAACAATCTCCAATGGTTCATTTTCCAAAAACCTGTCTTCATTATTCAAACAAATGGAAACTTCTGCTGCGCCCAGGCGCGCTCTGCTTGAAGAACCGGAAAAAATAATATCTTCTACTTTTTTGCCGCGCAGCAATTTCATGCTTTGCTCGCCCAAAACCCAACGAATCGCATCAACAACATTTGATTTGCCAGAACCATTGGGCCCAACCACTGCCGCGATGCTGCGCGCGTTCGCGTTTGAAAAAGATTGTTTTGGAAACTCCAAAACGGTCTTCCTGCCAAAAGACTTAAATCCTTGAATTTCTACTTTCTGAAGATACATAATAAATTATTTTGTAAGCTCAACAGAAATTTTCTCGCCAAGCTGAATACCACCGTTTATATCTTCAATGACAGGCCATACTTGATACAATCCAATGCCCGTATCAACTGACCAATTAACATCCACAATTGTTGACGCAGGCGCAATGATTGAAGAAATCATAATCGCAGCTGCGCCATCTTTTTGACTGTAAAAAGTAATCTTTTTAATAAATCCAACATCAAAAATTTGATATTTCAACCCCACGAGCGAACCGGCCAAAACGATTTTGTCCTGATTTTTTGGATAAATCCACGAGCTTGAAACAGCGCTGCCTGATTGCGTTGTCGCAATTTTTATAGCAACAAAGTTTGAATTATCAACATCATCAAACACCGCTGCCTTTAACGTGTGATCTCCGGGCGCAACAAACTGACTTATTTGATAATCCAACAAAAACGGCCAAGTATTTTTCGTATCAATCAGTTTATCATCCAAATAATATTCAACCCTGCTGACGGTCCCGCGCGGAGCAGAAACCTGAACATTTACCACCAAATACGCGCCGCCAATAATTTCGCCATTGTGCGGTTGATTTATAAAAATCGTTGGTTTATTTTCAAGAGTATGCACATCGTCGTATTCTGTCGGAATTGGCTCGCTGGAAAGCTGGATATTGTTCTTTTTTAGCCACTGCTGCACACCATCCTCCCAATTGGTGTACTGCCAATCATAAGCCGCCGGATCAACTGGCGCCGAGCCAAGCGGGTCGTCGCGTCGCACATAATGTAAAATGTCATGGCCAGCAAAAAACTGCTTTTCAATAACATAATTTGCTGGCGTTAAATCTGTAGCAAGTTTGCCAGTATATTTATCAATTTTAACTTTATAAGCAAACGGCGATTCGCCATCCAAAACCGGCTTGTTGGTTTTGGTCATTGTATATGGCGCAAATCCTTCAATCGGAAAATTTGCAGTCACGCGGCGCATAAATTCGTTCCAAATCGGCGCTGCGATAGCTGCTCCGTCAGCCCCTTTTTTCATCGCGTCATTGTTATTGTTGCCGACCCATACGCCGCAAACCAATGATGGCGTATATCCCATTGCCCACGCGTCGTGAAAATCATTTGTCGTTCCTGTTTTGGCAACAACCGGCCGGTCTGGCAATGTCAGCCAATTTTTCGCGCCAAAAATAAACGAACGCGCGTTATTATCTGACAAAATGCTTGTCACTTTTCTAGCAATTTCCGGTTCCCAAACTTTTTTTTCTTTTTGTTTAAATTCTTCCAAAACATTTCCGTTTTTATCTTCAACCCGCAGAATCGCGACTGGCGCGTGATACAAACCCTCGCGCGCGAATGCTCCAAAAGCTGCCGCGTGTTCTAGTAATTTAACTTCTCCGCCGCCCAAAACAATTGACAAACCAAAACGACTTCTGTCTGCGAATGTTGTATATCCGATACTTTCCAATTTGTCAGCGATATTTTGCACGCCTGCCAAATATGCCATTTTTACGGCCGGAATATTTAACGAACCTGCCAAGGCCTGCCGAATTGAAACTGGTCCATGTTCTTTTAAATTGTAATTGCTTGGCGTATAATCGCCAACCTCTGTTTTAAAAGTAGTATTTACGTCAAATAAAATTGTCTCTGGCTGATAACCAAGAGAAAAACCAAGACCATAGACCATTGGTTTTATTGATGAACCCGGCTGGCGAGGTCGCACGACAACATTTACCTGCCCATCAATTTCATCATCAAAAAAATCTTTAGACCCAACCATTGCCAAAATCTGGCCGGTCTTGGCATCAAGCCCGACCAGCGCAGCGTTGTTAAAGCCAAACTGCTTGCCACGCGCTTCAACTCCATTTACAACGGCCTCTTCTGCGATTTTCTGCATGTTCAAATCCAAAGTTGTGACGACTTTCAGCCCGCTTTCAACCAGCGCTTCCCCATATTTTTCATTCAAATATTCTTTCACGAACATCACAAAATGCGGCGCAGTAATTGTGGCTCCCTTTTCCCTAAATTTGACTTTTTCCTGTTTCGCAACAGCTGCTTGTTCTTGTGTGATAAATCCATCTTCAGCCATTTTGTCCAAAATATATTGCGCCCTGCCCTGCAACGCGTCAACATGACTGCCATATGGCGAATAATATGTCGGCGCTTTTGGCAAAGCTGCCAAATACGCGCTTTGTGCCAGCGTCAAATCCTTGGCGTCTTTTCCCAAAAATGTCTGGCTGGCTGCCGCAACTCCATAAGCAACTGACCCATATGGAATTTCGTTCAGATACATTTGCAAAATTTCATCTTTGCTAAATCGCTTTTCAATTTGGTACGCAAGAATCAGCTCTTTTATTTTGCGACCAAAAGATTTTTCATTTGTCAGAATTGCGTTTTTAACAAGCTGCTGCGTGATAGTTGAACCGCCTTGCGCTTTTCCTCCCTTAATAATATCAACAATGATGGCGCGCGCGATTGCTTTAAAAGAAAACGCTCCGTGTTGATAGAAATTTGTATCTTCCGCAGACAATGTCGCCTTTTTCATGAAATCAGGAACCTGATTCAGCTCAATAAGCGTGCGTTTTTCCTGATTATAAATATCATAAAGCAATATTTTGCCGTCGCGGTCATAAATTTTCGTGCTTTGCTCAACTGCTCGTGTAATCAATTTTTCCGGATTTGGCAAATTACGCGAATACCACGCAAACATTCCGGTGACGATAATCACGCCAAACAAAAAAACAATCAAACCAACGTAAAGAATTGTTGACATTGATATTTTGATTTTTCTTTTTCTGCGGCCGCTATCAGTTTTCTTAAAAAAATTATTGGCCGGCGGAAATTTTTTGACGATTTTCAATTGGGAAATCGGCATAGATTATTAGACGCCGCGCAAATGGCGATTGCCAAAGCGTCTGCCGCGTCATCTGGTCGTGGTATTTCACGAAGATTTAACAAGGCGCGCACCATTTTCTGTACTTGTGTTTTGTCAGCTTTTCCATAGCCAGAAATCGCTTGTTTAACTTGCAGCGGCGTGAACTCGCGGACCGGTACGCGCGCTTTTTTCGCGGCCAACAATATAACGCCGCGCGCGTGCCCAACCTTTATCGCTGTTGTAATATTTTTATAAAAAAATAATTCTTCAACCGCGACAATTTCTGGTTTGAACTTTTTAATTTTCTTGACAATTTCGTCGTATAAAAAATTTAATCTATCTGGAAAATCTTCGCCTTTTTCGTTTCAATACAACCATAATCAACCAGCCGCAACTTTCCGCGATTATATTCAACAACACCCCAACCGGTTCTCGCGAATCCGGGATCAATTCCTAAAATGGTCATAGTAAATAAAAGCACGAAATCAGAAGCACTAAATTCGAAACAAATCCCAAATCCGAAATCAGAATGTTTCAAACATTGAGAAATTCTAATTTCGTGCTTGTTTCGTATTTCGTATTTAGAATTTCGAATTTAAGCTATGTTCGTATATACTCCGCTAACATCATCCTTTTCTTCTATCATATCAACCAACTTTTCAATTTTCGCGTTGCTTTCTTCGTTTTTTTCAACTTTGTCTTTGGCAACCCATTCCATTTCAGCATAATCAACAACCAACCCCTTTTGTTCAACAAATTTTTTAACTTTTTCAAAATTTTCAAAGCTGGAATAAATAGTCAAACCATTTTCTTCTTCAACAACATCGTCAGCGCCAGCGTCAATCAATTCCAACTCCAACGTCAGCGCATCTTTGTTTTCAACATCCGTCAAACCAACACGAATCACGCCCTGATGCTTAAACATCCATTTTACGGCATTTGCAGCCGCCAATGTGCCGCCGTATTTATTCAAAATCGCGCGGATTTCGCTGGTTGTGCGATTTTTATTGTCAGTCAATGCCTCAACCAAAATGCCAATACCCTCTGGTCCAAAAACTTCATAAAACATTTGTTCCAAACGCGCGCCATCGCCAGTTCCAGATGCTTTCGCGATGGCGCGTTCAATATTGTCTTTTGGCATGCTCGCGCTGCGCGCTTTATCAATTGCCAATCGCAGAGAAAAATTCATGTCCGGGTCAGAACCTTTTTGCGCGGCAACAGTAATATTGCGCGCAAGTTTTGTAAAAACATTCGCTTTTTTAGCGTCTTGCGCGCCTTTTCGTTTTGCTATATTTGCCCATTTTGAATGGCCGGACATAGTATAAGAAGTGTCAAATTACAAATTACAAATTTCAAGCACCCTTTGAACTTTGGGCTTGATTTGATATTTGAAATTTGATGTTTGTCATTTTTGACTATTATCTTTGCACAATTATACCTAACACGACCCTAAAAATCAAGCTGGCGTTGGAAAAACGGATTCCGGGTTCGGTATCGATGCCAGTTTCGGTTCCGGTTGACGTTAAACGAAAAGCGATGGCCGAAACGAGCTGCTAAACCGTCAACCGAATACCGTCCAATTGTTAATAACTTCTCTTGCCTTTTAAAACCAACCTGCTAAGGTTAAATAACGTTTGATTTTCTGCCTCCAATCTGCAATTTTCTGCTGCCCATGCTTGAGCAGAAATAAAACCCCTCGGTCTTTGCTACCGGGGGTTTTGTAAAATCCTATGTTTCCGACTATTCTCCAATTTTATTGAGCGTTACCAATAATTTCCGTCTGAAGCTTATCAATCACAAAATCTGTAATCGCATAAGCCAACAAAATTATTACCAAGCCCATAATCGCGTTTTTAATATATGATTGCGCCGTAGCAACATTTTTGGGTTCTCCGCCAGCAGTCATCCAGAGAAATCCGGCATAAATTATCAAAACTACCAAAACAATTCCCAAAAATCCCAAAATCACTTTAATAATCAAACCAATTGTTTCTGGCAATGACTGCGTTTGCCCAACGCTAAAACCAGCTTTTGTCGCCACCGCTGCAAAATCAGGGGTCTTTAATTCAACGGCCAAAACATTGGTTGCCAAAAGCAACAGCACCAATATTGGCAAAATCACTTTTACGATTTTCATAATTTTTATATATTATTAATTTATTTTGTCGTATCTGCCGCTATTCCTGATAGTTTGTCAATAACAAATTGCGTAATCGCGTATGCTAAAACAATTATAATCAAACCAATAATCGCGTTCTGAATATAGTCCCTTGCCTTTTCTGTCTGTTTTGGATCTCCACCAGCTGTCATCCACAAATATCCGGCATAAATTATCAAAATCACCAAAATAACAAACAGCAATGACAACGCGGCTTTAATAATTTTGCCAACTATCTCTGTTAAATTTCCAGAAGGCGCTTCTAACCCTTTCTGCATACCTTCATCGCCTAAATTCGCTGACATTTCTCCCAATATCCCGGTCGCGGTCTTTGGCCCTGCAAATACAAATGTTCCTATACTCATTAATGAGATACAAATAATTACTGCAAAAATTATTTTTTTATCCATATTATTATTGCGCGCCAGTCGCTTGAACCAATGTCAATTTGTCAATCACAAAATCTGTAATCGCGTATGCTAATAAAACAAGTACCAACCCCATAATCGCATTTTTAATATATTCTTTGGCTTTGTCAACCTGCTTGGGCTCGCCGCCAGCTGACATCCATAACCAACCCGCGTAAATTATTAAAACCAGTAAAACCGTTCCAAGCAAACCCAAAATAACGCTAATAATCTTTCCAATTAGCTCTGGCAATTTTTCTGTTGTTTGTATTCCTGCGCCTGTTCCCCCTGTCATTGTATCAAATTCGGCTTGCGCGCCGCCCTCCCCCGTCATCCAATTTGCATAACAAAAACAAATCGGCATCATGATTATAACAAACAATACAACTAAGTAAATCCAATTATATTTTATAACTTTCATATTCGTTATTGTGTAATCGCGCCAGTAAGCTTGTCAATAACAAAAGTTGTTATCGCGTACGCCAAAATACAAATAATCAAACCAATAATCGCGTCAGTAATATATGCTTTTGCTTTTTTTACCTGCCCCGGGTCGCCGCCAGCTGTCATCCATAAAAATCCGCCGTAAATAATTAAACAAGTAAGTACCACGCCTAGAACCCCCACTGTCACTTTTAAAATTGCGCCGATTCTTTGAGGCAGCACTTCGCCCGTTGACATATCACCAAGCCCAGTCCCAACGCCTTTTAAATTCTTTTCTATCAATGTGTCTTCCGCAAACACAAAATGTACAGCTGGCAAAACGCCGCAAGAAATAAAAAGTAAAATTTCTAAAACAGCTAAATTCTTTTTCATAAACTCAATTTTTTATTTAAGCGATAGAACATTCGTTTCAATTTGAGTCACAATAAACTGTGTAAGCGCGTATGCCAGCAAACAGATAATTAAACCAATCACACCATTAACAATATGCTCCCGTGCTTTTTTAACAGCGCCAGGATCGCCGCCAGCAGTCATCCACGTCACGCCCGCGTAGACAACTAAAATGGCTAAAATAATACCCGAAATACCGATGACCACTTTCAACGCCGCGCCGATTTTTGCAGGCAACTCTGTCCCGCCTGGTTGCACGCCCATCTCTGTTCCTGCCTCGCCCAACTTAGTTGACAGATCAATGGCAAGACAATATTGCGCGACAATAAACATCAAAGCCAGCGCTGCAAAAATTTTAAAATACTTATTCATAAAAAATAAATGATTTTCGCGATTATTGAGCGCCGGTTATTGCTTCGGGCGCAAGCGTCGCAACTTGATTTATGATGAACTGAGAAATCGCGAATGCCAAAGCACAAATAATCAAACCAATCGCGCCATTTATCATCCAGTCGCGCGATTTTTCCACTTGCTTGGGATTTCCGCCTGCGGTCATCCACAAAATACCAGCATACACAACAATTACCAATAAAACTAAGCCCAGCAAACCAAGCAAAATATTTATAAAATATCCAACTAATTGCGGCAATGTTTTTGTCACTTTTAATGTAGCCGCTTCAGCAGTAGCGTCCAATCCTGTTGCCGTGGAAGTAATTGCCAATGCTTGATTCACACACAATAATAAACAAACGGCTACTAACAA
>JACRDX010000044.1 GCA_016212745.1 Candidatus Falkowiibacteriota bacterium
AATCCGTCGGTTCGAGCGACTTTGGAAATGCTAAATCAGATTAAGCAACAATCTTAAATTGCCTAATCCAGCCATTTTGCTACAATAAAATTACAAAATTAACGATTTTATATTATGAAACGAACACTATCGGGAATTCAACCCACAGGAATTATCCATCTTGGCAATTATTTTGGCGCGATTCACAACTGGCTGCCATTGCAAAAAGAATACGAATGCTTTTTTTTCATTGCCGATTTACACGCGCTGACAATTTTTCAAAAACCAGAAATTTTGCATCGTAACATTTTAGATTTAACAAAACTGTATTTGGCAGTTGGACTTGATCCGGTGAAAAATATTATTTTCAAACAATCTGCTGTGAAAGAACACGCGGAACTTGGCTGGCTGTTAAGCTGCGTGACGCCGATTTCAGAACTTGAACGGATGACCCAATTCAAAGACAAATCAACACAGCACAAAGATAACATCAATGCCGGTTTATTCACCTACCCCTGCTTGATGGCAGCTGACATTTTGCTTTATGACACAGATTTTGTACCAGTTGGCGAAGACCAGGCGCAACACGTTGAATTAACTCGCACAATCGCGAAAAAATTCAACAACCAATATGGCGATGTTTTAAAAATTCCAGAAGCGCTAATCAACAAAGTTTCCGCTCGGCTAAAAGGATTGGACGATCCAGAGAAAAAAATGAGCAAATCAGCTCCGTCCGATTACAACTATATTGCGATGACCGACAACCCTGATTTAATTCGCAAAAAAATCAAAAAAGCCGTCACGGACTCTGGCACAGAAATAAAATTCACTCCGGAAAAACCAGCATTGGAAAATTTGATAACCATTTATCATCTGACAACAGGAAAATCAATTGAACAAATTGAAAAAGACTTTGCTGGAAAAGGCTATGGCGATTTCAAAAAAGAATTAGCAGAACGGCTTGTTGAATTTTTAACGCCGATTCAGGAAAAATATAATTCCATTTCTGACGCTGATGTTGAAAAAATTCTCGCAGCTGGCGCTGAAAAAGCAAGAAAACTTGCCCAAGCTAAAATGATTCTTGTCAAACAAACGATTGGGCTGTAATTTAACGTAAAATTAGACGAAACGATTGCCAAAATTCTATAATCGTGCTATACTTTATCTGTTCTTTACAAGCAGAACCGCAGCTCTTTTTCCCAAGTTTGAGGGGTTTGCCCTTCGATTTATCCGCCGAAGCATTAGCAAAGGCGGAAGCCTTGGCGAAGAAGGGAGGAAAGTCCGGACACTCCTTCGCTAAAGCTACGGAGTGCAAGCACTTTGGTGCGAGCATTCTTTTAGCGGAGAGCCGGGTAGTGGGTAATTCCCATCGAACCAACGCGGAGCGTTGGTTTAGAGGTGCGAACAGAGACGCCGAGGGCAGTGATGCCCGAGGCGCCCTGTCGTATGACAGGGCGGGTCTTTGCGGTAACGCAAAGAGTGAAACGGCTAAATCCTTACTTGAGTGCAAGGGCAAATTTGGTAGCCCGCTTGAGGCTCGGCAGTAATGTCGGCCCCAGATAGATTGCGGATAAAACAAAATCCGGCTTACTCGCTTGTAAAGAACAATAAAAATTATTATGATCAATCGTTCTGATTTAACATTTGCCGCGTTGAAAATTCCTTTGGATTATTTAACATTATTTTTCGCAGGAATCGCGTCATATTTTATTCGTTATGAACGATCGGTCCAAGATATTCGGCCCATTGTTTTTGATTTGTCATTTGAAAAATATCTGACCGTTATCAGCGTCACTGCCGCGTGCTGGATTATCCTTTTCGCATTTGCGGGTTTGTATAATTTCAAACGAGAAAGATTTATCAATGATTTTACAAAAATCATAGTCGCCTGCTCTGCTGGAATGTCAGCAACAATTATTTATATGTTTTTTGTGCGCGAACTTTTTTCTTCGCGCTTTATTATTTTATTCGCGTGGATTCTAAGCATTTTGTTGATAACCGTTGAGCGTGCGATTTTGCGCAAACTGCAAAATTTTTTGTATAGAAAAAATTTCGGCGCGCGTAGAATTGTCATTGTCGGTGCCGACAGTAACACAGAACTGCTTATTGCGACTTTCAAAAAACAAAAAAACTGGGGCTTTCGCGTTATATCGCACATAAAAGATGTGACCCTAGAAACAATCACCGAGCTAAAAAATCTTTTGGAAAAACGCGGCAACATTGATGAAATCATACAAGCTGACTCAACATTGTCACGCGCAAAATCAATTGAATTGATAAATTTGGCAAATGAATATAACGCGATTTTCAAGTTTGCAGCAGGCAATTTTGAATCACGCGCCACGAACATCGGCGTTGAAATAGTGGCAGGCGTTCCTGTCGTGGAAATCAGAAAAACAAAGTTGGATGGCTGGGGCAGAATTGCCAAACGTTTTGTGGATTTGATTATTTCAACTATTTTAATGATTATTTTATCGCCAATACTTTTGGTAATCGCGATTTTGATAAAATTGGAAAATTGGGGACCTGCAATTTACAAAAACGAACGCGTCGGACAAAAGGGCAATTTTAATGTCTACAAGTTCCGCTCAATGTACACAAAATATTGCACCGGCAAACAATTCGCAAAATATGCAGACCAGCAAGCTGTGCTTGAATATGAAAAAGAACTGGTTAAAAATCAATCTGAGCGCAAGGGGCCTGTCTACAAAGTTCTGAATGACCCGCGCAGAACGCGTATTGGTCGTTTTCTTGAACGAACATCGCTTGACGAGCTTCCGCAATTTTTCAATGTCTGGATTGGCAATATGAGCATTGTCGGACCTAGGCCGCACCAACCACGCGAAGTTGAAAAGTACGAAAAAGCGCACAAACGCGTGCTGGATATTAAACCGGGCGTCACTGGCATGGCGCAGATTTCTGGCCGAAGTGACTTGAACTTTGACGACGAAGTAAAGTTAGATACCTACTATATTGAAAACTGGTCGCTCAAATTGGATTTTTGGATTATGCTAAAAACTCCTTGGGTAATTTTGACAAGAAAATCTAAAATATAAATGGGCTGGGCACAATTTGACAGAGGAGTATTTTTGCTTAATGTTTTAGGCATCGTGTATAGTCCTAAAACTCGACAAATTTTAATTGACAATGGAATTAGCGAGGATCCACCCAAACCGTTCTCTTTCAGGTCAAATGCGACATAGAGAATTGTTGAGGTGTCAACATGTTTAAAGATAAATGTGGTCGTTCATTGTGGTAATAGTCAAGAAATTCATCAAGTTGTTTTTGAAGCATTGGCAAGTGCTTCTTTGTGTATTTTGCATATCCAAGGCACTCTTTTCTCAGTATCTCGTTGAACCGTTCAATAAAAGCCTGGTCGTTTTTCTTGTATGGCCGCGACGTTCTAATGCTTGGAATATGCTTTTGAGCAAAAAACTCCCATTCAGCCATAAATTCGTAGCCACCGTCACGTTGAATGTGCTTTATCTCTTTGAAAAAAGCTAATTGCTGTTCCAATGCCTGCTGTCCAGCAGTAGAATCCAATGTTGTTTTTAAAACCACACTGGCTTCTTTGGTAAAGGTATCTATGCAGGTATAAGCGAATATTTCACCAAAATCAACCGTATCTGTTTGCAAAGACTCTCTGGGCGCTGTTCCACGCACAAGTTGCCCTCTTTTAATCTTTTTCTTCCACTTGGAAGACAGTTGGAATCTTTCATTTAAAACTCTGTAAATAGTCGCAACCGAAAGGTCTATGCCGTGATTTTGTTTAAGGAAGTACTTTATCTTTTCGCCACAGCAGTCTCGGTAGTTTTTTCTGGTTTCATAAATCAACAGTTTTGTAAGCATTGGGGTCTTGTGCGACTGTCTATGCCCATTTTTGGCGTTTTGGTAATCTTGGATGAATCTGGCACGTCCGATGGTTTCGAATTGTTTGAGCCAACGATAGACAGTCGCACGATGGATATGCAATTGATCAGGGATTTTCTCAGGAGAAAGGCCGCTGCGCCAAAGAGCATAACAGATTTTAATTTTTGTGATAGAATCATAGTGTGACATAGATTGGTTAATTTATTTGTTTTTTCGTTGAAAACAATTATACCATTCTATGTCGCATTTTTATTTAGAATACTACGCAAACTTGACCTATTTTTTTAGGTCAGCTATAATATCAATATAGATAATGCAAAACATATGCGTAAAATAGACCTAAAATCAGTGGTGTGGAAAGAGGGTAAATATTACATTTCTCAGTGTTTAGAAGTGGATGTTTCTAGTTATGGCAAAACCAAAAAAGAAGCCCTTGCTATGCTTCAAGATGCCTTATCATTATATTTTGAAGATGTTCCTCTTCCTAAAAAAGTTGAAGTAAAAAGACCAACTATTGCTTCGGTCACTCTTCAATATGCCTAAACCTTATCCGCTACGGCTGGTAGTGAAAGTCCTTGAAAGTAAGGGCTTCTTTTTTGTTGCGCAAACCGGCGCGCATGCTAAGTATAGAAAAGCAGGAAATCCTATGCTTACTGTCATCGTCCCCATCCATGGAAACGAGGTGCAACATGGCACTTTTAGATCTATTTTGCGCCAATCCAATTTGACGAAAGATGACTTCGAAGAAAAATAATCAAAAATTTTTGACCATACCGTCAATCAGGTCGTGCTTTGCCGGCGCGGCCGCTTTTGTTTTTTATAAATGTTTGGTAAAATACGTAAAAGAAAACACTATGCGAATCGCCCTGGTTCATGATCATCTAACGCAAAAAGGAGGGGCGGAAAAAGTTTTAGAAGCAATGGCAGAGCTTTACCCAGAAGCTCCTATTTTTACGTTAGTACACGACCCCGCGACATTCCAAAGTGCGAACAAAATTCACACTTCTTTTTTACAAAAACTCACGCGCAACAAGAATAAATTTCAATGGCTTCTTCCGCTAATGCCGACTGCGACAGAGCATCACGACTTAAAAGATTTTGATATTGTTATTTCCAGCTCGTCAATTTTCGCGAAAGGCATAATCACACAACCAAACACTCTGCACATTTGTTATTGTCACACACCGCCGCGATTTCTCTGGCTTGATTATCATTCGTACGTTAATGAACTGAAAACAAACAAGTTGATTAAAAAAATTTTACCTATCGTTTTGACGCGGCTGCGGCAATGGGATCGTTTGGCTGCCAGCCGCGTCAATCATTTCGTCGCGAATTCGCACGAAGTGCAGCGCAGAATCGCGCATTTTTACAACCGGCCAAGCGAAGTTATTCACCCGCCGGTTGATACTGGGAAATTTCATATTTCAACAAAAAACGACGGCTATTATCTGGCTGGCGGACGGCTTGTAAGTTACAAACGTTTTGACATTATTGTGACGGCGTTCAACCGGCTAAACATGAAGCTCAAAATCTTTGGCACTGGCCCAGAATTTGACAAATTGCGCGAAATGGCAAAACCAAACATTGAATTTCTCGGACAAATCAGCGACAAAGACAAGCCAAATTTGTATAGCCATGCCTTGGCGTTTATCAATCCACAAATTGAGGACTTTGGAATCACTGTGGTTGAAGCAATGGCCAGCGGCAGACCAGTAATCGCATTGCGCGCGGGCGGAGCATTGGAAACAATAATTGAAAAACAAACAGGAATGTTTTTTGACGAACAATGCTGGGAAGATTTGGCAGACGCGATTCTGCGATTCAATCCTGAAAATTTTGACCCACAAAAAATCCGCGAACACGCCTTGCAATGGGACAAAGAGAACTTCAAACAAAATCTACAAAAATTCATCACCGAAAAATATGAATGTCGCCATTGATATCCGCTGTTTGCTGGATAAACAACTGACCGGCGTTGGCGAATATACTTTTAATTTGTTGTCGCAACTTTTTAGCATAGACAAACAAAATCAATACTATCTTTTTTACAACTCTTACAAAAAAACCGCTCCGCTGAAATTCGCCGGCGAAAATGTTCATTATTGTGGTTTTAATTTCCCAAACAAATTATTAAATCTGCTAATCCTGCTTTTCAAAACACCGAAATTGGATCGCTTGATCAACAAAAAATTCAACGTCAGCGTTGATTTTTTCTTTTTCCCGAATATAAACTTTATTTCAACCGATTGTCCATATATAATCACAGGGCATGATTTAACTTTTTCTTTTTTAAAAAAATGTTTTTCGCCAAAAAGCCGCGCGTGGCATAAGCTAATAAAACCACAACGGCTTTTCCAACGAGCAAAAAAAATAATCGCGGTTTCAGAAAACACAAAACGCGATTTAATTAGCATTTACAATATTCCAAAGCAACAAATTAGCACTATTTATTCTGGAATCGCGACAATTTTCCAGCCAAATCTTCAAGAAATGCCGACGGCCAAACGAATTAAAAATAAATATCAGCTGCCGCAAAAATTTATTTTATATCTGGGAACAATTGAGCCGCGCAAAAACATTGAAACATTAATATCCGCGTTTGAACTTTTTAAAAAATCGGCTGCGCACAAAAATTATTCGCTGGTACTCGCTGGCAAACACGGCTGGCAATTCAATAAAATTGAAAAGCAAATTAAACAATCAGCGTGGCGCGACACGATAAAATTCATTGATTATGTCGCGCCAGAAGATAAACCTTATCTTTACAATTTAGCGGAAATATTTGCCTATCCATCGCTCTATGAAGGGTTTGGATTTCCAGTGCTTGAAGCCATGGCATGCGGCCGACCGGTCATTACTTCGCATGCCTCGTCATTACCGGAAATCTGCGAAAACGCAGCGATTTATATTGATCCAAACAATATCAATGACCTCGCGCGAGCAATGGCGTCATTAGTTAATAACCCGCAACAACATTTAACAAACGCTGGCCTCGCGCAAGCTGCCAAATTCTCTTGGCAATCAACTGCACAGCAATTGCTCACAATATTCAAGCAACTTTAATCATTTGTTATACAACAAGCACTCGCGAAGATCTATTTGATAATTCTTTGCGCACTTCTTTAAATTCTTCGTCAACTTGCTCAAAACGCGCGTCAACATTTTGTGCAAACAAACTCATTGCGCCACCCATTTCAACTACATCCTCTTGCAATTTATCCATTTTAACATGAACCTCTGCAAACCCATGACGCATTTCTTGTTTCATCTCGCTCATTTCTTCTTTCATTCCGCCGACCACTTCTTCCAGCCCTCCGAGTCGTCCGTTCATACCACCAACTTCCTCTTCCAACCCTCCAACCCGCCCATTCAGTCCGCAAATCTCTTTTTTCAATCCACCGACCTCATGTTTTAGCCCACCAAGTTCAGTGTTCATGACGTTTAATTTGGACATTACGTCTTTTATTGTTGGTTCTTGCTTTTTCATATTATTTTTTTACCTGCCTACCAGCGAGGTGGGTTATTTTCTGCAACCAGTATATCTCGTAAAAAATCAATCAGTCAAATTGAGGGTATTCATTATCAACAACCCTATATTTGACACAAAGATAAACATAAGATATACTTAGGATAATCTTAACATTAACCTATATGACCCGAGTAAACTTAAAAGAATTCAGACAAAATTTAGACAGCTATTACCAAAAAGTAAAAGACGGCGAATCAATAATTGTCACACGGCGGACAGAGGATCTTTTTAAAATATCCCCCATTAACACGGGCGCGTGGGAGGAGGTTATTGATTTTACCAAGCTTCAACGAGGCGGCGTTAACATCAATGATTTGTTAAAAAGATTATAGCGACACTTATGGACAAAATCGCTAAAGCGCTGAAAAAACTATCGCCCAAAGAAAGGAGCGAGCTGAAAAAAATTCTAGAAAAAATTAATAGAAGCGATTTTTTAAATTTGGACATTTTAAAGCTTAAAGGGAAAAATGATATTTATCGCGTTAGAAAAGGAACAATCAGGGTAATATTCAATAAAACAGACGCGACTATCAAAATCTTAACCGTTGAACGTCGGTCGGACACAACCTACAACTTATAAAACAAAAACCGGACAAATCTAAACAGTCCGGTTAATTTTATTTTCCCGTTTTAAACCGCGTAATTTTTCGCGGCAAAAAGATATTGCTCGATGAAAATCTTTTTAAACGAAACAATGGAATTTAATTCATAAAAAACCAATACCGCCTCGCGATAATCGTTTTCAACAACACTACGATAAGACAACGGCGCCAAATCGTGCGCTAACAGTATCGCGTTGGTCAAAAGTCGCGCTGTCCGCTTATTGCCATCTTCGAACGGCTGAATATAGGCCAAACCTAAAAGCGCCAAAAACGCTTTTGCGTATGGGGAAGCGACGGTTGAAATTTTTACCAGCAACATTTCAACAGCCTCTGTAATTTGGTAAACATTATCAAGTGGGCAATAGACGGATCCAAGAACGCCAACCGGCTTTTTCCGAAATCCCGTATTGACTTTCAAATTTTTTATCAAAATCGCATGCAACTCCTCGAGGCCGGCTCGGGTAATATCACGAAAATCGTCCTTGTGCGTTCGGATAAAATCAAAAGCCGCTTTGTGGTTCAATATCATTTGTGTTTCCTCGCGCGTTTTGCCGGCCGCCGCCTGATTTTTACGAATCAGATTTTCCGTATCAAGCAACGTATAAGTGTTGCCTTCGATTTTCGAGGACTTCCAAGAAAGCTCGATAATGAGCCGCTCCAATTCATTTTTCTGAATGGCAGGCGGCAGATCTTTGATGCGCTGTCGGTATTCTGTTGTGGCGTTATCCATCTGTGCCAATTCGGTTGCATTGAAAAGTTCAGCCGGAAAAGCTGCCAACAAGTCAAAGTTATAACCGCGCTGACCGTATCGCTTATCCGGCTCAACGGCGCAATATTCTTTCGCATCAACGGCGGCGAAGATCCGCCCGAGCGCGCTGATTGAATATGTCGTGGCTCGACCAGCGCCACTGATTTTCAAAGCGCCTTGTCTAACCAAAACAGAAAGCATCCTTTTAATAGTTACCAGCGAAAGCAATTCTGCCCCATTTTTCGACATCTCAGCGCGAAGTCCGGAGGAAGAAAACCTTTCATGTTGCAGGAAAACATTAATAATTCTCTGTTGTTTTTGGCTAAATTGAATCATAATCGTATCATTTATATGTAATAATCGTATCATAATGATACGAAAAGCGCAAGACCCTATTGTCCACATAAAATAAAGCCGGATTCAATGATCCGGCTTATCTGAAATTCGTTACAACCACTGCCCGTTGAACGGCACGTACGTTTCAACAAAGTGCCGCGCCTTATCGCGGCGCTCAAAGTACTTTTTCGTCGCGCATTCTCTGCCGCAGTCGCATTGACATAGGCCGGACCGACGCCGCGCTTCTTCCTCGCGCACGCGTTTTTCTCTTTCTTGCTGAAGCCGACGCAGACTTTGCTTCTCGATTTCCGGATCAAACTCGATCCCCCTGCCGCAATGGCGACAAAACCGATCGCCGCGGCCGATTTCC
>JACRDX010000049.1 GCA_016212745.1 Candidatus Falkowiibacteriota bacterium
AAGAGGGCGTCTGCCTACTCTCGTTACTGCCAAGATGAACCAATCTGCGAAAATTTTAAAATATAATTTCTTGATGCACTACACCTGCTTTGTCCCATTCCTCAAAAAAATTTTTTGGTATACCTGAATGCTTAATGCCCATTTTTATTGTCTTGTTAGATTGGCAACCTTTTTCTCTTTCACTAACAATAACTTGAACGACCCTATCTTCTCCGTATATTCTACCGTTGTAAAATTGATGCGAGCCCCTCACGTGACCAAGCTCAAAATGATAGCTTTTTAAAAATTCAATGTATCTTTTATATTTCCACTTTAATCGAGACATACATTATACCGAACACAACATTTTTGCATTTATCGGCATAGTAAACATTGAAATGCTTTCAATATTATTAACGATTCGCTGAGGCTTTTCTATCAATCTTAAATACTTAAAGTACCTGTCCCAATATTTCTTTTCCGCGTGTCTGTTAAGCAACTTATCATCTAACTTATTTTTGCAGACATTCTTAATATATCCAATAATTGCTTCTTTAATTTGAATTTCAGCGGCCTCTCTTGTGCTCGCCTCTTCAATAATATCAAAATCTAAACAAACAGCTTTAAACTTTCTGCTGCTTTTAAATATAATAGTCCTGGCAATCCCACTTCTTTTTGTGTTTGTAATATGCATATTATGAATATAACATACTTTGTATCAAACAACAACTAAACAGTCAATCCCTCCAATAATTTTTGCACTATCAAATTAATTATACTATAATTTTAACATAAACGCTATGGCATACAAATAACAATCCCCATTTCCTATGGAAAAAAATGCATTTAATAAATTCACTCAAAAGAAAATTGCACGATATTTTATCTTTCCTGCCTTCATTGCACTTTATTGGTTCTTCGCTGGCTGGCTATTGATATTACTAAATGAACAACGGTTGCTTGAAATCCAAAACGAAAACCTCGACACAATCTTTTCTTTATTCATCATTCTCGTTTTTGCCATGCCACCAGCATATTTATATTTTTATGCCCTCTCTCCGGAAGAACGCGCAACGTTGTTAGCCGCCAAAAAAATTGGCAAATTCTTGCTCTATGCTTGTATTTTTATCTTCTCAATTATTATTCTTTTATTCATCGTCACCAAAGGGTGGGATATTCTATCAAACATGAAAGAAACCTCAATCATCATTATTCTTTTGTTTATCATTATATTCCAGCTTACAACCATCAAAAAGAAGTAGCACGATCAAACTACCGCGGTAATATTTAATCTCGCCGAACTAGCATTATTGAAATGCCTTAAATTAACGCGCCCCGCCATCAGCGGGGCGCTTTTGTATATTTGATTATTCTTCCTGCCCGCCCTGTTCAACTAATGAAACTTTTACGGCGGTATCATTGTCGGCGCGGAACTTCATCAACCGCACGCCTTGCGTGTCGCGGCCAACTTGTGAAACGCTTTTCAATGGCAGCCGAATCACCTGCCCTTTCTTTGAGATTACCATCAAATCGTGCGCCAAATCCTCGGAATTCACAATCAACGCGCAAACCAATTTTCCAGTTTTTGATGAAACTTTCATCGCGCGGATACCAGATCCTCCGCGTTTCTGAATTCTATAAAACTTCAATGTGGTTCTTTTTCCAAAGCCATTTTCGCCGACAGTGAGTAATTGTTCTTTTTTAATGAGCGCCGGACTAATTACTGCCATGTTCACAACAAAATCTCCGTTCTTCAATCTGACTCCGCGCACGCCAGCAGCATTTCTACCCATGGGGCGCGCGTCTTTTTCTGCAAAGCGAATTGACTGACCGCGATTTGTCGCCAAAATAATTTCATCTTTTCCGGTTGTTGGTTCAACCCACTGCAACCTGTCGTCATCTTTTAACTTTATCGCGATCAAACCGCTGCGCCGCACATTCACGAAATCGGCCACATCAACTTTTTTCACCAATCCGTATTTTGTCGTCATAAACAGATATTTAAAACTTGCCATGTCATCAACGCTCAAAACAGACGACACTTTTTCTTCAGATGAAAGTTGCAAAAAATTCACCAATGCCTGTCCTTTGCTTGTGCGCGTTGAAGCCGGGATATCATAGGCCTTCATTTGAAACGCTCTGCCGCGAGTTGTGAAAAACAACAAATCATTGTGCGTCATTGTTGAGAAAAATTGCTCAACCACATCTTCTTCTTTTGTTGTTAATCCAACAACGCCCTTTCCGCCGCGGCGCTGCGTCCTAAAAGTGTCTGGCGCCAACCGCTTAATATACCCATCTTTGGTAATCATTACCATTGTCGGCTCATTTGGTATAATATCTTCCTGCGAAAATTCTCCAAGCGCAGCTTTCACGACTTTTGTCCGGCGCTCGTCGCCATACTTTTGTTTTACATATTTCAAATCATCTTGAATCATTTTCAAAATCTTTTTCTCTGAACCCAAAATCGCTTTCAACTCTTTAATCAATGTTAATTTTTCTTTTAATTCTTCCAGAATCTTCATGCGTTCCAGGTTTGCCAAATTTTGCAAGCGCATCTCCAAAATCGCGATTGCCTGAACCTCGCTCAACTTGAAATTTTTCATCAAACCATTTTTCGCATCATCGCGGTCTTTGGATTTTTTAATCAACTTAACAACTGCGTCAATGTTGTCCAGCGCGATTTTCAAACCGTCCAAAATGTGGCACCGCTCTTGTGCTTTTTTCAAATCAAATTCTGTTCTGCGGCGAATAACAACTTGGCGATGCTTAATATACTCTGACAAAACATCTTTCAGCGTCAAAACCCGCGGCTGGATTCCGTCAACCAATGCCAGCATGTTCACGTTGAAATTCGTTTGCAATTGAGTGAGCTTGAACAATTTGTTCAAAACTTTTTTCGGATACGCGTCTTTTTTCAACTCAACAACAATTCGCACGCCATCTTTGTCAGACTCGTCGCGCAAATCTTTTATTTCATCAAACTTTTTATCTTTAACCAGCTCCGCGATTTTTTGCAAAAGTAATGCTTTGTTCACCTGATACGGAATTTCAGTGACAATGATTTTGAATTTAGCGTTCGCATCTTCCTCAATATCAGCTTTCGCGCGCACAACAATCTGACCACGACCAGTTGCATACGCTTCAGTAATATCCTTAACATTGTAAATAATTCCACCAGTCGGAAAATCTGGGCCTTGCACAATTTTCACCAAATCATCCACGTCAGCATTCGGATTGTCCACCAAATAAACAATGGCGTCGCAAAGTTCTGACAAATTGTGCGGCGGAATATTTGTCGCCATGCCAACCGCGATTCCCATTGCGCCGTTCAGCAACAAATTCGGGAGTTTGGCTGGCAAAACCAATGGCTCTTTGTGCGAACCATCGTAGTTTGGTATAAAATCAACTGTATTTTTTTCCAAATCCAGCAACAATTCGTCAGCGATTCCAGCGAGCCGCGCTTCAGTATAACGCATAGCAGCCGCGCCGTCGCCGTCCATTGAACCAAAGTTTCCCTGCCCATCAACAAGCTCATACCGCATTGAAAAATCCTGCGCCATGCGCACCATTGAATCATAAACAGCCACGTCGCCATGCGGGTGGTATTTGCCTAAAACCTCGCCAACCACTGTCGCGGATTTTCTGTATTTCGCGGACGAACGCAATCCGATTGTCCACATCGCATATAAAATTCTGCGATGAACCGGCTTTAAGCCGTCACGCACATCTGGCAATGCGCGCGAAACAATCACAGACATCGCATAATCCAAGTATGAATCGCTTATTTCGTCCAAAATTGGTCGCGGCTCAACTTTGCCGATATTAAATTCAATGTTTTTTTGCGGAATCTTCTTCATATTTATTGTTTAACACTATTTTCACCTATCTTTTGTCCAGCATCTATTTTTTTGAAATCATTTACAACAAAACCAACCCAAAAAATAAAAATCAATAATGCGGCCACAACAACCGACAAAACAAAATATATTTTGCGTTTATCTATCATTCAAAATTCATTCAAAATTAAAAATTCAAAATTCTTTTTTACTCTCTCTCTAACACCACAACTTTTGTTTCCTCTGCCATCAAATCTTTTTTCGTTACTTTCAATTTTTTCATTGTCTCAACTTTGCTGCCAAAATTTTTTAAAAACGCATCAGCGCTTTCAACTTCAACTTTTAACCCCGGAATTTTGTAATGCATTGGAATAACAATCCGCGGCTCAATGGCTTTTACAACATCAACAGCAACTTTGGAATTGATGGTATATTTTCCGCCGACAGGAATTAACAAAATATCAACATCATTAAATGCCTCAACCTGCTCGCTGGAAAGCTCATGCCCCAAATCGCCTAAATGCAAAACAGTGGCATCTTCAGCGTGAATCAAAAAAGCCAAATTTTTCCCACGTTCAGCGCCGGACTTGTCGTCATGAAAAGTCTCAAATCCTTGAACAAAAACGCCTTTGGTTTCATATTCGCCAGCTTCCTGAATAATAAACGGCGCTTGTTCCAAATTGCCTTTTATATCCTGATAATTATTGTGGTCAAAATGGTCATGGCTGATTGTCACAATATCGGCCGATGTCTTTGGAAAACGAAAACCAATATCATTTGAATATGGGTCAGTCACAACAACAACTTCGCTGTTCCCTGTTTTTGTTAAAATCTTAAAACATGAATGCCCAAGCCATTGGATTGTCATAAAAATAATTTTGAATTTTGAAATTAGAATTTTGAATGAATTTTGAAATCTGAATTTTGAAACATTCAAACATTCAGATTTGACTCGAAATTCAAAATTCGAAATTCTAAATTATCTACCTCTATTTTACCAAATTTTTATAAAAAATGAAAGTGTATGGCGTGGATACGAAGTAGCATTCGCAAGGATTGGTAATTGGTAGCGGTTGACAATTTTAGCCGCCTGCGCTACGCTTATTGCATCTTACAAAGAAAGGAGCATTAAACAATGTCTAATGCAATCAAAGAAAATTCAAAAATGACCGAGCTTTTGGACAAAGAAGACGACGCGCCAAAGCTGCCAGAAGCAGGCGAAATCGTCAAAGGCACGGTAATCGCAATCAAACGTAACCAAATTTTGATTGACATTGATGGAATCGCAGTCGGAATTGTGCGCGGTCAAGAGCTGAACACTCATTCTGACGAATACAAAAACCTAAAAGTCGGAGATTCTGTTGAAGCCACTGTTTTGGAAGGCGAAAACGAACTGGGCTTTGCAGAGCTTTCATTTAGCTACGCTGGCCACCAAAAGGTCTGGAATGGCTTGCATGAATTAATGCAGGCAAACAGCATTGTGAATGTCCGCGTAAAAGACGCAAACAAAGGCGGCTTATTGGTCACCTATGGAAAATTAAACGGCTTTTTGCCGGTTTCACAATTAAGCCCAGAACATTATCCGCGCGTTCCTGGCGGCGACAAAAACAAAATTCTTGAACGCCTGAAAAAGCTGGCTGGCGAAGAATTGGCCGTGAAAATTATTACTGCTGACGAAGATGAAGAAAAATTAATCGTTTCTGAAAAAGCTGCGTGGGAAGAAACAAAAAAAGAAGTTTTCAGCAAATATAAGGAAGGCGACATAATTACTGGCAAAGTGACTGCCATAACAAATTTTGGAGTGTTCATGGAATTTGGGGAAAGTTTGGAAGGGCTAATCCACATCTCTGAATTGGCGTGGCAAAGAATTGACGACCCAAATGAATTGTTCAAAGTCGGGCAGGAAATTCAGGTAAAAATTATCAAGATTGATAATTCAAAAATATTCCTATCAGTAAAACAATTACAAGCAAATCCATGGGTTGGAGTTGAAGAAAAATACAAGATCGGAGATGTTATTGAAGGAACGGTAGCGAAGGTTAATCCATATGGCTTGTTTGTCCAGCTGGATGGCGAATTACAAGGGCTAGCGCATGTTTCTGAATTATCTGACAAAGAAGTAACTCCGAATGACATCGCAAAAGTTGGCAACAAAATGAAATTCAAAATTGTTTCTTTGGAACCAAACGAATACAGAATGGGATTAAGTTTAAAGGGTTTATAATGCTACAAGCTACCAACCTACAATCCTACAAGCTATCATTGCTTCAATATATATTCCAACATCCCAATCGCGCGATTTTTCCAAACATTGCTTTGACATTTTTTTATAATCTTCATCCGAGAGCGTTTTGATATTTTCTAAAATTTTAACCAACGCATCTTCATCGCCAGACGGGAATATGAAACCTGTTTTTTTATTTTCAACTAATTCTGCCGCGCCGCCAATATCAGCCACAATGACTGGCACCCCGTTTTGAAAAGCTGATTGAATCACCGTCGGAGAATTTTCATAACATAATGACGGTGCGATTAAAAAGTCAGCGGCGCGGTACATTTCAACCAACTCCTGCCCCATCTTTTTTCCCACAAACTTAATATCCGTATTATCCGTAGTCTCATCCGTAGAATCCGTAGTTCCGTAGCCATGTTGCAACTCGCGCAACAACGAACCATTACCAACCAACAAAAGCCTTTCAACAAATTGGCGTCTCCTCCAAATATCAACCAGCCACTCAACACCTTTGTGTTTTTCGATTTGCCCAACGAATAAGAATTGACCGGTTCTTTGTAGAGACGAGATATATCTCGTCTCTACGGCGATCACAGGATTGCAAATAATCCGCTGCTGCGCATTTTTGAAAAATCCATTTCTGACATAAAAATCCAATAACCATTTTGATGGAGCGACAACGCAACCAACTTGTCTGAACAACCAGCGACAAATCCCGGCGTAAATTCTTGTTGGCCAACCAACAATTGAAAAATCTTGCTCGTGATTTTTTAAAATCAAACCAGATGGAATAACCAACTGGACGTCGTGCAAAACATGAATGTGTTTTAATTTTAATTTCGCAATTGCTCGCGGAATTAGCAAACCAATGCCCTTTAAATTGTGCGTAATAACTAAATCTGGTTTTTCGTTTTTCAAAATTCCAGCAACAACTTTGGCGCTGTGCCAATTGAACATATCAAAAAAATGCCAAAGCAACCGGACAGCAGCGCAGTGTTTAAAATCATTTAAATAATAAAAAATATTCAGCGGCAAAAATCTATAAATCCTCGACTCCGCGCTTGCTTGCTTGTCCGTCCGTAGCCCCGCCGATGGCGGGGCGAAGGCGGGCTCAACCGATAATCCAGCCGTTGGTTTTGTGGAAATGATAATTACTGAATCGCCGGCAGCAATAAAACCATGCGCCATTGTTTCGGCGATTAACTCTGCGCCGCCGCGGACGTGCGGCGCGTACAAATTTGTTATTATGCAAATTTTCATGACAAAATAATTTCATTCAACCTCTTTGCTGCGATATTCCATTGATATTTTTGTTCAACGATTTTAAGACAGTTCTCGCTGAACTTTTTATATCGCGCTTCGTCAGCAAACAACATTTCAATTTTGCGCGCAATATCAGCGCTGTTTTTTGGTTCAATGACAAAGCCGTTGACATCATTTTCAACGACGCTGCGAACGCCTGCTAAATCAGACGCCAAAATTGGTTTTCCGCTTGCCATTGCTTCAACCAGAACAATTCCAAATGCTTCGGAACAATTTATTGATGGCAAAATAATCGCATCTGCCAAATTATAATATTTTGGCAAATCTTCATCGCTTACAAATCCGGAGAACTTCACGCGGTTCGTCAAATTTTTCTCCGCAACCAATCTTTCATACTCGCTTTTCAAATTTCCAGAACCAACAATCAACGCCTTAATTTTTTCATCGCCAATCAACTTAATTGCGTCAATCAAATAATCAACTCCTTTAAAATAATGTTCAGAATTTAATCCGCCGACAAATAAAACAATTTTGTCGGTTTTAACAAAGCCGCGCCGCGCCAACAATTCTGTATCTTTTGGCGCTGGTTTAAATTGGTCAGCAGCGCCAAAAGGAATTTCAAAAAATTTGGCGCGGCATTTCCTAAAATATTTTTTTATATTTGAATTTTCCAAATAATCAAACGAAGCGCTGACAATTTTATCCGCTGAATTTAAAATAAAATTTAAAAACAACCTTCGTCCGATTTTTTCATAAACCTTTTTCCAGCCGGATAACACAACATCCATGTGATACACAACAACGAACTTCGTTGGAAGAGAGACGGGACATGTCCCGTCTCTACGTGCCCGTCTCAACGCGCATGTCATCCTGAGCCTGTCGAAGGATACGACCAACGCAGTTAACAACGCTGACCCAAAAAATGGATAATGTAAAATCACCACATCATAAAATTTTAGTTTCCAACAAAGTTGCGGCAAAACCGCGGCTAACCCGTTTCCAACAATCGGCGCCAACGGTTGAACGCTGTAATTTTTTCCAGCGCAAAAATCCACGCCTTTTTGTTGCGGCAAAAAAACTTTAACTTCGTGCCCTAATTTTATTAATTCATCAGCGTATTGATCTGCCACGCGACCAATCCCTCCGGCCTTCGGCGGCAAAGTACAAACCACTTGCGCTATTTTCATAAAAATCTAATAGCTACCGACCTACGGATTTTACGGATTAGCTACGGATATACTAATAAATATTATCCGTAGTTTCGTAGTAAATCAGTAGAATTCGTAGATTCGTAGCAATACTGGCGCGAGGCACACAATTATACATGCTTAACAAGCACTAATTGTATTCTATCAAACGTGGCTCGAGAAAAAAAGGGGGGCAATCGCTTTACGATTACCCCACACGAACAATCCTATTCTTGCAGCGGCCTTGTCATCCTCCGTTTCAATACCTCAACCGTCTTGTCCACCCGCGCGCCAAACACTCCTGCCATTGGCAGCAATCCTTCGAAATGCGCCGGCTTGCATCCTTCGTTCATCGCGTCATGCATCGTCCACCTCCTACCCAAGGGTTAACATCCAATTCTGCCGCTTAGTTTAATTCATTTGTTTTAAAAAGTCAATAGTAGAAAAAACGGTTATCGGTAAACGGTTTCGAAGCTCGTTTCGTTAGACGGCTTTCGGTTTTCGTAAAAAATACGACTGCCGTTTAACATTAACCGATACGGGCGTCGATACCATCCACCGAATTCCGCCCTTATATTGCTTTTTCTTTTCAAATGCTGTATACTGTTATTAGTGAAAAATAAACGGCAAGCGAGAAACAATAGATTTGCGAAATTCAACAAATCCCAGTAACCGCATGAATTTGAATATATACAACAACCCAGAGGTTCTATTACAAAATACTGCTACAATCAGTCAATAATTTCTTTGTTGTAGACGCAAACAATTTAGACGTTTTCCCAGCTGGCCAAAGAATATGTCACAGCTAATTATTGAAGCGGCTGTCATCCTCGTGGCTGGTTTTTTTGTTGGTTATTACACTAGAAAATTGATTATTGCCAATAAGGCAAAATCACTGGAAACCAAAATCGCGAATTCATTGAACGAAACAAAAGCAAAGCAAAAGGAAATGATCATGGAAGCAAAAGACAAAGCTTTCAAACTCATTGAAGACGCGAAACACGATGAGCATGGCCGCAGACAAGAACTGTTAAATTTACAAAAACGACTTGAGCGCAGAGAATCAATGTTTGACCAAAAATTGATGGATTTGGAAGGCGAAAAAGGCAAGCTGCAGGAAAAAGCGCAGCAGCTAGAAGAAACAAAAGTAAAAATTCAGGAAATCCAAAAAAGCCAATTGGAAAAATTGGAAAAAATCGCGGGACTAACAAAGAAAGAGGCCGAAGGTGTTTTGTTAAAAAACGTTGAAACACAAATGGAAGATGCCATTATGAGCCGCGTGAAAAAATTAAAAGAAGACGGCGCGACCGTTCTGGACGAAGAAGCAAAAAGAATTCTTATTTCCGCCATACAACGTTGCGCGATTAATCAGGCAATTGAAACAACGACCAGCACTGTTAATTTGCCGTCAGACGAAATGAAAGGCAGAATTATTGGCCGCGAAGGTCGCAACATTAAAGTATTGGAACAAATGACTGGCACAGAAATTATTATTGATGACACGCCAGAAGCAATTACCATTTCCAGCTTTTCGCCGATTCGCAGACAAGTTGCAAAACGGATGTTGGAAAAATTGATTTTGGATGGTCGTATTCATCCTGCAAAAATTGAAAGTTCGTTTGAAGAAGCAAAACAAGAAGTCGCATTGGACATCAAAAAAGCAGGAGAAGAAGCTTGCTATGATGTTGGAATTGCCGGACTTGACCCAAAATTGGTGCAAATTATGGGTCGCTTAAAATACAGAACAAGCTATGGCCAAAATGTTTTGCAGCATAGCATTGAAGTTGCGCATCTTTCCGCGTTGCTGGCAGAACAACTCAGTGTAAAAGTTGCGGTTGCCAAGAAGGCCGGATTTTTGCATGATTTGGGTAAAGCAGTTGACCACGAAGTTCAAGGCACTCATCCTGAAATCGGCCGGGACATTGCCAAAAAATTCAATTTGCCTGATGAAATTATTGCGCCAATTCTTGAACATCATCTTGATACGCCAACAACAATTGAAGGCATAATCGTAAAAACAGCTGACGCGATTTCCGGCGCGCGGCCGGGCGCGAGAAAAGATACTTATGAAAATTATTTGCAACGTTTGTCTGATTTGGAAGGCATCGCGACAACAATAGAAGGCGTTGACAAGGCCTATGCGATTCAGGCTGGTCGCGAATTACGCGTGTTTGTCCAACCAGAACAGATTTCTGATTTGCAAGCGCAAAAACTGGCGGAGGAAATCGCGAAAAAAATAGAAGCTGAATTAAGATACCCCGGTGAAATTAAAGTGACTGTCATTCGCGAAAACAGAGTAATTGAATACGCAAGATAATTAACTACAGATCTACGAATGCTACGGATTATCTACTGATCTACGGATACTCTATCGCCTCGTGCGTAAACGCGGGGCGGTTTTTTGACAAAAAATACCGCTCATCTTTGATGAACGGCGAACCGAGAACTCAAAATGCTTCAATCTATCAACGCGCAAATTTGCGCTAAATTGCAGAGGTTGGTATAATAGCTGTGTGATTTTGAATTTCGAATTTTCCTGCCCGCAGATGCTACGCATCAAGCGTTGCGGGCGGGTAATTTTGAATCAAATTTGAATGTTTGAATGTTTCAAAATTCAGTTTTCTAAATTCAATCAAAATTCAAAATTCTAATTTCAAAATTTAATTATGCCAGTATGCTCAAAATATTATTCATCGGAGACATTGTCGGCAAAATCGGCAGAAAAGCAGTCAAACAAGTTTTGCCAAAATGGAAAGAAATTTACGAGCCGGATTTGGTAATTGCCAACGCGGAAAATTTGGCGCACGGAAAAGGCGTCACAGAATCCACTCTCAACGAAATGCTGGAAGCTGGCATTGATTTTTTCACATCAGGCAACCACGTCTGGGACAATGGAAAGGCCGAGGAAATTTTCAAGGATGACAAACTGCCAATAATCAGGCCTGCAAATTATCCGGCTGGATTGCCGGGTGCTGGCTACAAAATTGTCAAAACAGAAAAGAAAAAAGTGCTGATCGCCAATGTTAATGGCCGCGTATTCTTTTTCAAAGAAAATTTTGACTGCCCGTTTAGAACGTTGGAAAAAATAATCAGCGAAGCGAAAAAGAAAAAAATAAAACATATTATTGTTGATTTTCACGCTGAAGCAACTTCTGAAAAAACAACAATGGGAAGATATTTTGATGGCCAAATTTCTTTGTTGATAGGAACGCACACGCACATTGCAACGGCTGACGAAGAAATTTTACCAAAAGGCACTGGCTACATAACAGACATTGGCATGGCTGGATTTAAAGACGGAAGCTTAGGCGTTAATCTGAACGAAGTAATTGAACAGTTTTTATACCAAACCCCGCAAAAATTTGAACTACCAGAAGATGGCAATTGCGTTGTAAACGCTATTTTTGCTATAATAGACGAAAAGGGTTTGTGCGAAAAAATTGAGCGCCTAAGCCAAACTGTTAAAATATAAATCACAACAATATGAACAAAGACAAACTCGCCGCTATAATCGCGGAAAAATGCAACGTCACAAAAAAACAGGCCGAAGATGCGCTTGATTGCTTTGTTGAAACAACAATGAACACGATCAAAGCTGGCGACGAAGTGACGCTAACTGGCTTCGGCACTTTTTCCGCCAGAACCAGAAAGGGCCGCGTTGGCGTGAACCCGCAAAAAACATCAGAGCCAATCACAATTCCAGACACATTAGTCGTAAAATTCAAAGCCGGCCAACGGCTCAAAAAATACCTCAAAACAAAAAAGGCAACTGCTCCGACGACAATGCAACCGTCTTTATAAACTTTTGCTTAAACAAAAAGTCCCGCCAGCGGCGGGACTTTTTTAGATTATTTATTCAATTACCCGGAAAACTTCTTCCAAAGACGTGAGCCCTTGGCCAGCTTTCATTATTCCATCTTGCACCATTGTTGTCATTCCATTTTTTCTGGCAGCTGTGACAATATCCAATTCAGTAGCTTTGCCGTCGTTTATCATTTTTTTCATTTCGTCTGTCACCACAATTAATTCAAAAATTCCGATTCTGCCTTTATAACCAACATTGTGACATTCAGGACAACCTTTTGGTCCGTAAAAAACCAAATTTTCAACTTGCGGTTTGTCAGTATTACTATCTGGAATTTCGCTAATAATGTCCTGAACGCGAGTTAACATCCCTGAATCAATTTTAACTTTCTCCTTACACTTATCGCAAAGTACACGCACCAAACGTTGGGCTATAATTAAATTCAACGCGGGCGCCAGTAAAAATGGTTTAACGTCCATTGACAATAATCTGGGAACGGCGCCCGCGGCAGAATTTGTATGAACAGTAGAAAGCAACAAATGTCCGGTTAAACTCGCATTAATCGCAGTTTCAGCCGTTTCCAAATCGCGAATTTCACCAATCATAATAATGTCAGGGTCTTGCCGCAAAATTGACCGCAAGCCGCTGGCAAAAGAATAATTTTTTGTCGGATCAACCTGACTTTGGTTAATTCCAGAAACCTGATACTCAATCGGATCTTCCAACGTAATAATTTTCACTTTTGGTTTGTTCAATTCAAGCAGCACCGCGTAAAGCGTTGTTGTTTTACCAGAGCCGGTCGGGCCAGTCACCAAAATCATACCATTTGGCCGACCAATCTGCTGATTCAATATTTTAAAATCAAAATCGCGCAAGCCCAACGTTGGAAGTTTAATGTCAGTTTTACTGGACATCAAAAGCCGCATAACCACGCTCTCGCCAAAATTTGTCGGAATGGTTGAAACGCGCACGTCAATTTCTCCAAACTCTTCGGTTTTGATGGAAAACTTTCCATCTTGCGGCGCGTCACTTATGTTGATTTTCAATCCAGCCAAAAGTTTTATACGGTCAAGCAGCCGCTTTAACAAGCCAGTGTTTATTTCCGCAACATCATCCAGCACGCCATCAATTCTGAATCGCACCTGAATTTTCTCTTTGCCAGCTTCAATATGAAAATCAGACGCATTGGCAAAAATCGCAACAGCAATCAGCAAATCAACCATCTCTGTAATGTTCGCGCCATCTAACAATCCCTGGATATCTGCGAAACTCTTAATGGCCTTGCGAAAATTTTTCAAAGAGTCCTCTTCAATTTTTAATCCGCGCTCAACTTTTTTAACTTTTGGAATACGGTCGTAAATTTTTATCGCGATTTGCAAACTCTGTTTACTAATCAAATAAACGCGAACATTGGCGTGGAATCGCTCGCCAAGTTGATATGCCAGTTCTTTTGTTTTATCATTTTGTTCAACAACTCCAAGCCGTATTTCATCGCCAATATTCAAAAAACAAACAGCTGCCAATTCCTCGGCCGTTTCTTTTGGAATGCTCGCGATTGCCTCGTTGTTAATTGGAAACGACGACAAATCAATGTATGCTAAATCCTGCGCTGCTGCATTTTGCGCCACTATTTTTTCCTCGTCGCTCAACTTTATGTCGCGCAATTTTTCAGAAAGTTTTGCGCCTGCGCCAGCATCATCAGCATCAACTGCTTTTGTTGAATTTAATAAATCGCCTAACGATGGATTTTGGGAAGACATAGAATAAAGAAATTACTAATTACCAATTTCTAATTTCCAATGAAATAACAAATGCTAAAATTTTTATTGGACATTAAACATTTCATTGGGTATTGGGTATTAGATATTATACATTATGCAAGCCCCTTTTGACAATCTTTTATCTTGTGTTATTTATGATTGCGTTATTTAAACGAATAGTTTAAAATAAACTTGATTGAAATTTCAAAATTCAAAGTATAAATGTCAAATCAATGTCAAAATTCAAAATCCAAATTATTTGAAATTTGATATTTGATATTTGAAATTTTTTAAACGTATGGCCACAAAGAAAACTCTGGCTGCCAGCTCCGTGGGAGGGACGAGCATGACGCCAAACAAATCAACAAACAAAAGCGACAAAGAATCTGACAACGTGTATTTTTCTTTAGCAGTTGTGGTAATTGTAATTTTGGTGGTAATCGGTATAATTTTCGGCTACACCAAAGACAAAATCAACAAACTAAATGAGGCGCAAGAACAATCCGAAGCATTGGCAACGCAGTTGCAAGACGTGACTAAAAAAATAGCGTCATTGCAGGACAAAACTAATACGCTGGAAATCATAAACAAAGAAAATCAAGCATTGGTTGTTGATATGCTGGAAAAGGAAAGAAAAATTCCTGACAACGTTGATACAACCAACTGGACAGTTTACAAAGACGAAGATAGCGCGTTCCAAATAAAACTTCCAACAACTTGGGAAAAAGCAAAGCCGCTTATTGTGAATGACCAAAAATCAGCGACAACACAGCCAACTGACAAAACAACAATAGAAAAAGAAACGGCCAATCCTGTTACCAAAGCTGTTGTTTATTTTCAGCCAAAAGCAATGCCGGATTTTAGTCAGGCAGTTTCCATTGAAGAGGATTATTTAGATTTTGCCGCGCTAACAATGAAAGAAAAATACGACATTTTTAAAGACCTCAAATTAATTGACGAATTTAATTTTGTTAATGGCACTGGCTTGTATTTTCTAAATTTAAATGACGCAGGCGAGCAAATCCCGACCGTTCTGCTGCTCACAAAAAAACATATCTTTCGCATGAGTTTTAACGCGATTGACAAACAAGCTCCTGGATATTTAACATACAGAAGCTACTTTGAAAAAATTGCCTCAACCTTTACGACCGTTGTAGAGGCGGCCAAAAAATAATACTGTGTCTGTTTCTATCGGAATAGTTGGTTTGCCGAACGTAGGCAAATCAACTTTATTTAAGGCGCTCACAAAAAGGCAAGTTGATATTGCCAATTATCCTTTTTGCACAATCGCGCCAAACAAGGGGATCGTTGAAGTGCCGGACGAACGGCTAAAAAAATTGGCAAATTTTTATAATTCCCAAAAAACCGTGGCGACCGTTATTGAATTTTGGGATGTCGCTGGCTTGGTCCGCGGCGCGCACAAAGGCGAAGGACTTGGCAACCAGTTTTTGTCGCATATTCGCGAAGTTGACGCGATTTGTCAGGTGATCAGATATTTTCAAGACGAAAACATTATCCACGTCAGCGCTAAAGTTGACCCGGCTGAAGACATAGAAACAATAAACATTGAGCTAGCGCTGGCAGACCTTGAAATTGTCAAAAAACATCTGGAAAAATTGCGCGCAAAATTAAAAGGCGCGAAAACGCAGGAGCAAAAAGAAACTCAAAAAATTATTGACTTGTTAGAAAATAAAATTATGCCAGCGCTTGAGAACGGCAAACTTCTGCAAAAAGTTGGGCTGGACAACGAAGAGTTAGAGTCAATAAAATATCTGAACTTGCTGACAGCAAAACCAATGTTTTATGTTTTGAATGTTGATGAAAATTCTCTGACGCAAAACATTGACTTACAAAAAATCGGGTTGAAAAACGAAATCGTTGTGCCAATATGCGCGCGACTTGAAGCTGACCTCGCTGATTTGCCAGAAGAAGAAATCAAAGAATATTTAAAAACAATGAATCTGCAACATACTGGTTTGGACAATATAATTTTAAAAGCGTACAAACTGCTGAATTTGATTACGTTTCTTACCGCTGGTCCCAAAGAATCGCGCGCGTGGACAATCACAAAAGGGTCCGCGGCGCCTGAAGCGGCCGGCAAAATTCACACTGATTTCCAGCGTGGATTTATCGCAGCAGATGTAATCAATTGGAAAACACTGCTTGACGCTGGAAGCGAGCCGGCCGCCAAAGAAAAAGGTTTAATAAAACTTTGCGGAAAAGATTATATTGTTCAGGACGGAGATGTGTGTGTGTTTAAATTCAACGTGTAATTTTTTTGATTAACAAAAAAGCACCAAACATAATACCAAGGTGCTTTTTACATTATCCAAGAATTACTGACCGACGACTTATATCAACTTTTTCTGGCTGCAATTTGTCCTGCATATATTGCAACGCTTTTTCACCATCATTTTCGCCGCGGCAGCTATGCAAGTAGAAAAACAAAGTTCCATGTTCTGGGTAAGTATGAATGCCAGCATGCGATTCTGACAAAATTATCAAAGACGAATAACCGTGTGGCTGAAAATCATGCTTAGTAAATTCAAGCATTGTAAAATTATCCGCAGTTAATGCTTCTCTGAAAATTTTTTCAAGTTGTTTGTTGTCGCACAATAAAGTTTTATCAACGCCGAGCATTACGCAAGAAATTTCGCTACCGGCTTTTGGAGAAATGTACATAGGCCGTCGCGCGCAAAAGCGCAAACTATTTGATGACGCCATTATAGAAAATAGAAAATAAAAATACAATATCCACAGCCCTACATCATGCTGTCCATACCCGGATATCCAGCTCCAGCGCCATGTCCAGCATAATTGCATTTTTCGTCTTTTGGTTCGTCTATCACGACAGCTTCGGTTGTCAACAACATGCCTGCGATTGACACCGCATTCTGCAACGCAGAGCGCGTCACTTTTGTCGGGTCAATAATTCCAGCAACAACCAAATCTTCAAAACAATCCTTTGCCGCGTTATAACCAAAATTGCCCCCGCCGTTGGCAGGGCGTTTAATTTCTTCCAAAATCACGTCTCCATTTTTTCCTGCGTTTTCCGCAATCAATTTGGTTGGCATTTCTAATGCTTTGCGCAAATTTTCCAATCCAATTTTTTCATCTTCCGCGACTTGAACTCGCTCCAAAACCGCCCGAGCGCGCAACAACGCGACGCCGCCGCCCGGCACAATTCCCTCTTCAACCGCGGCCTTGGTCGCGTTAATCGCGTCTTCAACGCGAAGTTTAATTTCTTTCATTTCGGTCTCTGTCGGCGCGCCAACTTTTACAACAGCGACTCCGCCAGCCAATTTTGCAAAGCGCTCATGCAATTTTTCTTTATCAAAATCAGAAGTTGATTGTTCAATTTCTTTGCGGAGTTGGCTGACGCGGCCATCAATTTCCGCCTTGTGGCCACGACCTTCAATTATTGTTGTAAAATCTTTGGTGGCGACAACTTTATGGCCGCGGCCAAGCGCTTCAATTTCAACGCTGTCCAATTTTAACCCGACTTCGTCGCTGATAACTTTTCCGCCGGTTAAAACAGCAATATCTTGCAACATTTCTTTTCGTCTATCGCCAAACCCAGGAGCTTTTATTGCCAAAACATTAAACACGCCGCGCAACTTATTCAAAACCAAAGTTGTCAATGCCTCGCCATCAACATCTTCCGCAATAATCACCAATTCTTTTTTACCGGTTTGCATCAATTTTTCAAGCAATGGCACAATGTCGTGAATACTGGAAATCTTTTTGTCAGTCAGCAAAATGAGCGCGTCATTGTATTCAGCTTCCATACGGTCAGTGTTTGTCACCATGTAGTGCGAAACATAGCCCTTGTCAAAACGCATGCCCTTCACCACTTCCTTGGAAATTCCAAATCCCTGCGACTCTTCAACAGTAATCACGCCCTCTTTGCCAACATCTTCCATTGCCTCGGCAATAATTTTGCCAAGCTCTGGGTCATTCGCGGCAATTGACGCGACTTGCGTAATTTCCTCTTTGCTGGAAATTGGCTTTGAAATGTTTGTGCGCAATTCTTCAATAATCGCGTTCACGCCTTTGTCCATTCCTTTTTTGATTGCCAAAGCTGACGCGCCAGCAGCAATATTTTTAATTCCTTCGCTGAAAATCGCTTGCGTCAAAACCGCTGCGGTTGTTGTTCCATCGCCAGCAATGTCATTGGTTTTACTGGCAACTTCTTTGACCAAAGACGCGCCAATATTTTCCAAATGATCTTTCAAATCAATTTCTTTGGCAATTGTGACACCATCATTGCAAATTTGCGGCGAACCATAGCTCTTATCCAAAACAACGTTTTTGCCTTTTGGGCCGAGCGTCACTTTTACAGCATTGACCAATTTATCAACGCCACGTTTTATTCCTTGCCTTGCCTGATCATTAAAAATAATTTGTTTAGACATAATCTTCGTTGGTTAACGGTGAACGGTTTTGAAGCTCGTATCGTTAGCCGTTAAACGTTTAACGATACAAGTATCGATACCCCAACCGATAGCCGATTAAACTTTAGTATTTCGGATTTCGTATTTATTAAATTATTGCGTAAATATCTGACTCGGTCAGAATATAATAAGTTTGGTCATCAATTTTCACTTCGTTCGGTCCGTATTTTGAAAATAAAACTTTGTCACCCACTTTAATTTCCATTGCGGCACGGCTTCCATTTTCTAAAAGCTTGCCTGAACCCACAGCAACCACTTCGCCTTTTTGCGGTTTTTCTTTTGCTGAATCAGGGAGAACAATCCCAGCTTTAGTTTTTGATTCTTCTTCAAGCGGTTTTACGACCACGTGGTCAGATAATGGTTTTAACATAATTTTTATGGTTAATTCTATGTATCTTAGCGCGAACTTTTTAATGTTGTCAACACTAACTCGGAAAAGGCTTCGAAGCTCGTTTCGTTAGACGGTTTTCGTTTGTCGTAAAAAATCCGAATGCCGTTTAACGTTACCCGATACGGGCATCGATACCGCAACCGACATCCGATTTATATCAGCCTACTATGTTGACAAAAACAAAAAGGATTGGTAAGCTGGATTGTCAGTTAAAAAACTGTGCAAACGAACCTTAAAAACCCGTTGAATAAGGAGATTGCAATGAACAACCCAGACGCAAAGAAAGTGGAAGCGTTTCAGTGCCCGCTTTGCGGGGCGCTGTATCTGGAAAAGGAACTTGCGGATTCGTGCGCTGACCAGTGCCAGCGCATTCTCGCAACCGCGCGATTTAAAGTCGGCGACGAAATTGCTCTGTCGCGCGATGGAGACGTTCGCGAGTTCACGGTCATTGGGGTGCGCGTGCGCAGGGGCGCGCCAAGCATCGTACACGTTGCATTTGAGTGTGTGAATGGTGAAGGACGCACGCTGGTATTTCCGTCATCCATTGTTATGAGCAGGCGCGCAAAGGTCACGCTGCCAGCGCAAAGTTAATCATTGACAAGGAGGATGAACATGGAAAAAAAGGAGCTGCTTCGGATTAATGTTTTCCTTTGCCCATATTGTTACACCCAAGCAGACAACGAAGCCGCTGCGAAAAAATACCGAGACGAATGTTTTGAAGTACTGTCCCATGCGAAATTCAACGTCGGTGATTCCGTTGATTTTTCTTCAAATGCTCCGCGAACCGATGCTTGGAGAGCAATGTATCGGGATGGTGGAATGAAAGTGATTGCTGTGTCGGTAAACCCCGCGAGAAGACAGGAGCTTTTGTATTTGTGCCAGTATGGCGCTGGATGGCAAACGCGTTTTATTGAGGAGTGGCTTTGTGCCGCTGCCTCGCTGAAAACCGAATAGAAATAGCACACACGCCCCTCCACCAAAACTTGGTAGGGGCGATTTTTTTACAACGAAGCTTTTCATTTTTCTTGCGGCGCAAGGATTAAATAACCGACAACAGTTGTCAGCAAAACACCGCTATACATTGAGGACAAGTAGTGA
>JACRDX010000005.1 GCA_016212745.1 Candidatus Falkowiibacteriota bacterium
AAGAGCTGCCGTGCGTACGCGGCAAAAGTCCGATTTTGCAACCAAGTTGCCTGATTTCTGTTAGCGCGCGGCCATCAACTCGTTTGGCATCTTTTAAGATTGCTTGGCCGATTGCAATGTCTGCCCATTTTGCAAAATCTTCCAAAAGTTTTTTACGCTTGTCTTTGCCAACTTGTTTTTCAACCAGCATCGCGTCAGCAGCTTGTTCAATTGAGTGCAAAACTTTTTTGCGCTCGAACTTTGTTGCATTGGATTCATTGAAAAGTTGCGTATTGATTTTTTCAAAAACAAAGTCATGAGTTTGTTTAAGTAATTTTTCAAATTCTTCTGCGCTGGTTTTCTTGTTTTCGTCCAGATCTTCGTTGGATTCAACGACAGGAATCGGCAATTTTTCCTGGCCAATTTGTTCGCGGATTTGTTCTATGAGTTTAATGACTTTTTGAACATGTTTAAACGCGAACTTAGTGGCTTCATAAAACGCGTCTTCACTGATTTGTTTTGCGCCGGCCTCAATCATCAAAACTTTGTCTTTTGACAATGTTAGACAAATGTCCATATCAGATTTTTCTCGTGCAATATAGGTTGGGTTAATCACCCATTCATCGTTGATTCTTCCGACGCGCACGCCAGCAATTGGCCCATTCCACGGAATGTTTGACATGTGTAAAACTGTGGACGCGCCAATAATCGCGGGAATATCAGCATCATTTTCAGCGTCAATTGAAAGAACGGTAATTACAATTTGTACATCCTGTCGTATGCTGGCATCAAACAATGGGCGAATGCCGCGGTCAATCATTCTCGCGGTTAAAATCGCTTCGTCAGTTGGCCTTGTTTCACGTTTTATGAAGCGCGAGGATTTAATTCTGCCGGCGGCGTACATTTTTTCTTCGTATTCAACCATCAGCGGAAAAAAAGCAACATTTTCTCTTGGCGCAGGGTTCATTACGGCCGTTGCTAAAATTACGGTGTCGCCATATTGGACGGTGCAGCTCGCATTGGATTGTTGGGCTAATTCACCGGATTCAATTATTAGTTTTTTTCCACCAAATTCTGTTTCCCATCTTTTTAACATAAATATTTTTTATTCTTCGGTTTGATTTTTTGTTGTTTCACCTTCAACTTGCTCTGGAGCAGCTGGTAATTCTTCACTGAAAAGCGCTTCTTCTTCCTCTTCCGCTGCTTGCCGCGGCTTTATTTTCAGTCCTAATGTTTTTGTCAGTTTGTTGAATCTCTCCACGCTTTCTGCTTCCAAGTAGCGAAGCAACCGTCTGCGCTCGCCAAGTTTTTTTAATAAACCTCGGCGTGACGAGAAATCATGTTTGTGCGCCTGCAAGTGTTTTGTAAGCTCTTTAATTTCATCGCTCAAAATCGCAATTTGGACTTCTGGAGAGCCAGTGTCTGTGTCGTGGATTTTGAATTTGTTGATAATCTGCTGCTTTTTCTTGGCGTTAAGCATAATTTTACGAGTTCCGCAGTTTGGCTGAAGATTCTAAGAATATTCATTGCCAAAACCACAGAGTCGGTTAATTGTTGATTAAGCATAGCAAAGGAATTCGTTTTTTACAAGGTTTGTGCTATTATAAAAAAATAATGAATAACCCATTTGTTTATGTTCGCAATGCCTACGGAAAAAGGACCAACCGCTGAAGGCGAATCTAACAAATCCAAGAAAGAACTTCTGATAGATGAATTAGAGAAGGTTTTAGAATTAAAAAGACAAGCGAAGCAGAGAAAAAAGGAACTGCAAGCTTTTGACCTTGGCAAATTGATGGAAAATGATCCGGAAATGACGCCAGAACGTTGGAAACAAATGAAGCAACTTTTTCGTAGGGACATGCGCGGAGAGAACGTGGAATATCCAGAACATACTGCCCGCGAGCGGCAGGTTAATGAAATTTGGCATAATTATTTGGACACGCTTTGGGTTATAAATGATTTAATAGAAAAAGAGCAAGAACTTCGTGAAAAAATTGAAATAGAAAAAATGCGTGAAACACCAGCGCCAGCTGATTTACCAATTGCAACAAAAGAAATAACAGATGAATTTGAGGTTAAAGCTGGCCAAGTAGAGAGAGTATTGCCCAAAGATGATAAAACCGCGGAAATTGCGAGAATTGTAAAAGAAAAAGCAGACAAAATTCAGCCCATGATTAACGATTTAACAGATTTTACCGTTGATGCAGTCATGCAATATTTGGAAGTTCCTGATTTTTTTGCGGAAAAGCTTTTAGAATCACTGGAAAAGGACCACCAGATTCTCGGCGCGCCAGATGAGCATGGCGTGCGCTATAAAGTTAAGCAAGCGCAAGCAGCAGCAGGGCAACAAGAAAAACAGAATGAAATTCCGCGCAATGCAACGGAGATTACTTTGGCGAGAATTAGGGATTATAAAGAATTGGCAGCTGCGACAAAGCAGGAAGGCGATGAAAAGTTTTTGCAGAAAACTCGGCAGCTTTGGAAAGAAATTGTTGTGCATGGAATTGCAGGAAAGGACAAACAAGGCAAGCCCATTCTTATGAATTTTAGCGATTTGGATGGAAATTGCGCGGTTGGTTTGTTAGGATTGGCAGGCATCAATACTAAGCGCATTGAATATGTTGAAAAAGAAAAGTTTGTGGTCGGTAAAATCAATTTAGACACAGGCAACAGGCATGGAGTTGTTGTTGAAGATGAGGGGCGAACTGCGTTTTTTGACCATCATGCCGCAGAATCTGGAAGCGATACGTGCGCAACAAAAATAGTTTATGACGCGTTGGTTAAACTTGGTTTGCTTGAAAAGCAAGAGTGGCTGGATAAACTGGTTGAGTTTGTTAATCATGAAGATAATCAGACATACCCGTCACAAAATCCAATTGAAGATTACAAAAATTCTTGGCAATCTTTGTTGGGGCTTAGTACTTTTATCAAGTTTGAGAAGCTGGCAGATTTTTTTCAGAACGTTAACAAGGCGCCACATGAACCATTGACCGCGGCTGAATTAAAGCAGCTTGGTTTGGCTAAGAAAGCCAATGAAAGAAAAAAGGACGTTGAATATAACGCGAGGATTATTGAGGGGGAAAAAGGCAAAGAGGCAGAAGTAAATGATTTTGTGGTGGAAACAGCAAAGTATGGAAAAATTATTATTGATATTGTGAAACCAGATGGGCAAAAGCTGTTGCGCAGACGTGGATTTCCGGTGGCAAAAGCATTTGGTTATGGCGGGCATATTCTTTGGAATCCGTCAGAAAATAGTTTTTTCTTGTCAACGGTTGGCAAGTTAGAACATTCGTTTAGTCAGGGCAGACCTGTCCGTGAAACAATGTGGATAAAACCAGAGCATGATTCTGTGCCGCTTGCAGTTACATTGGAGCAAGTGCTGACAATTTTGGCAGATGGCAATTTGCATGTAAGCAACAAATTAGAGCGATATTTTCAAACGGGTAAATTGGAATAAAATTTCCCCTTGCCAGATTTGTTTATAGTTGATATGCTGCTATAATTAAATTGGAAGAAGCGTTGAAACAATATGGGAGAAAAGTTAAATAAAAAAGATTTAGCCGAGATAGAAAAAAAGCTTTTGCAGGAAAAGGCCAGTCTTGAAAAAGAACTGGCTGAAATTGCGCGCAAAAATCCGTATAACCCAGATGATTATCAGGCCGTTTTTGAAGAATATGGCAATGACGCATCTGATAGCATTGCAGAGGTGACAAAGTTTGATTTGAATTTAAGCCTTGAGCAGACATTGGAAAAAGCGCTGCGCGATGTAAATAAAGCAGTGGATAGTTTGAAAAAAGGAAATTACGGAATTTGTAAATATTGCAAACAGCCAATAGACAAAGCGCGGCTTTTGGCGCGGCCAACATCTTCGGCGTGCGTTTCTTGCAAGAATAAATTAAAGTCACTCTAATATGCGGCGCGCTGCGCTTTTGTCGGGCTTGATTGTTCTGTTCGCAGTTGATATTATTGCAAAACAAATCGCCCTTAGACATTTAGGTTCTCAGGGCTTTTTTATTGCTTTTGGAAAGTTTAATTTTGGTTTTTTGCCAGTAATTAATGATAGGATTGCATTCAACATTCCGTTGCCGACGATAGTTATTTTGATTGTTCTGTTTGTTGTGATTGCTGGGTTAGTTGTATGTTTGGTTAAATGCCCGAAGCGATTTAGAATTTTTCTTTGGCTGATTTTGCTTGGCGCCGCGAGCAATTTTGGGGACAGAATTTTTTTCGGCGGAGTCGTGGATTTTATTAGTGTAAATTTTGGAAATTTCAATTGGCCAACTTTTAATTTGGCAGATTGTTATATCGCGGTTGGTGTTGTTTGCGCGCTGGAAAAATATGTCTGTTGCGCCGTTCGCACGCCAAACGCGGCTTAACTTTTTGCCCGGTATTGTAGCGCTTCGGCAATGTGTTGGGATAAAATATTTGGCGCGCCTTCCAAGTCAGCAATTGTCCTGCTGACTTTTAAAATTCTGTGGAAGGCGCGCGCAGAAAGTCCTAATTGCCGCTCCGCAGAGCGAAGCAGCTCTGCGCTTTGCGCGTCAATGCGGCAAAATTCTTTGATTTCTTTTGCGCTCATTGCCGCATTAGAGCGGAGCGGCATATTTTTAAACCTTTCTCTTTGGATAACTCTTGCGGCCTCAACGCGTTTTTTGATATTTGTTGAACATTCTTCTTGTTTGTCTGATTGCAATTTGTCAAAATTAACTTTCTGAACTTCAATATTTAAATCTATTCGGTCCAAAAGCGGGCCAGATATTTTTTTATTGTAATTCAAAACTTGAATTTGCGAGCAAATACATTCGTGCGTTGGGTCGCCCCGATATCCGCATGGGCAGGGGTTGCGCGCCGCGACAAGCATAAACCGCGCCGGGAAAGTAATTGTCCCGTGCGCGCGCGAAATTGAAACCACGCCATCTTCAAGCGGCTGCCGCAAATTTTCCAGACTTGTGCGTGGAAATTCGGGAAATTCGTCCATAAATAAAACGCCATTGTGCGCCAAAGTTATTTCTCCGGGTTTTGGAATACGGCCGCCGCCAACAAGTGCGATTCCAGAGCTCGTGTGATGCGGGCTGCGAAACGGTCGCTCAATTATAATTGGAGTCTGGTCTGAAAGCAGCCCTGCGGCTGAATAAATTTTTGTTGTTTCAATTATTTCTTCAAAAGTAAGGTCAGGCAAAATTGTCGGCAAAGCGCGCGCCAGCAAAGTTTTTCCTGACCCAGGCGGGCCAGACATAATAATATTGTGCCCGCCAGCAGCTGCTATTTCCAGCGCGCGCTTTGCCTGCTCCTGACCTTTGATATATGCCATGTCCATTTCTGCTTTTTCTTTTCGCAAGCTGTTTATATCAAGCATTGTTGCGTTTTGGATTTGCTCTTTAGAATTCAAATGGTCAACAAGTTGCCGCAAATTGGAAACCGGATAAATTGATAAATCCGCGATAAGACTTGCCTCGCTTGCGTTTTGCAAAGGAATGTAAAAATTTTTTATGCCGCGTTGCCGCGCGAAAATGGCCGCTGACAAAGCGCCTGATACTGGCCGCAAATTACCATTAAGTGCCAGCTCGCCAATAAAAAGCGCGTCTGCCAGCTGATTTTTTATTTGGTTGGAAGTTGCCAACAAACTTAAAGCAATGGCAAGGTCATAGCTTGGCCCTTCTTTTTTTATGTCTGCTGGCGCCAGATTTACTGTGACGACCTTTTTTGGCAAGGCAAGTTCGCTGTTCAAAATCGCCAGCGTGACGCGTTCGCGCGATTCTTGGATTGCCGTGTCTGGCAAGCCGACTATTTTTAAACAAAAAGTTCCGGCCGTCACGTCAGCTTCAACTTCCACAAGTGAACAATCCAGCCCAATCGTTGCGCAAGCGTTGATTTTTGAGAACATATTGAAATTTGGTGATCGGTTTCGATGCTCGTTTCGGTACAGGGTTTTCGGTTTTCGTAAAAAATTACGGACAACGATTTACGTAAACCGAAACGAACCGCGATACCGTTAACCGACATCCAAGTAACTGTTTTAATTATAAAAAATAGCCATTGGCAATGGCTATTTGAGGGATGTTGATAAGTTACCCCGTAAAATCGGTATGGGTATCGATGCCCGCCCGCCTGCCGTCGGGCAGGTTTCGGTAGACGGTTTACGGCTTGGGCAAAAAACACGAATTACGAGCTCCGTTAGCCGAAACGTGCATCAACGCCGACACCATTAACCGTTCTTGTTTTTTTCCTTTGTTAAATAAATCCCGATTGTTCCAAATATACAAAGCACAATAATTGTTGCCCAAAGCCAGCGATAGTTGTGCGTTGGCGCAGACGCATCAGATTTGCTTAAATATTGTTCAAGAATATCTTGCGGCGCTGGGCAAATTTTTTCTAAACATTTGTCTATTTGCGCTTTTATTTTTTCGGGATAATAACCGGTGATTGATTTGTCGCCGACAAAAGTTATTGGAGTATCTGTTGCAAAAGTGTCATAAGCTTTTGCAAATTCCGCAAACAGCATCGCATTGTCCGAATTGTGTGAAACTTCATATTGGTGAATGTTGATGCTGGGCTGGTCTTTTTGAATTGCGTTCAACAAGTAGCTTGCTTGTTCGCAATAGGGACAATCTTCAGTGACGAATAAATAAACATCAATCGGCGGGCTTGCCGAAGCAATAATCGGAATTAAAATCGCAATAATTATAAAAATCTTTTTCATATTCATAAATTGGAAATTGGGAATTAGAAATTAGTCATTTCATTTAATGTATCCAAGCGGATTGACCATTTTGTTGTTAACGCGAACTTCAAAGTGAATGTGTGTGCCAGTTGATTTGCCAGTTGACCCGACTAACCCAATTGTCTGCCCACGCGACACGCCATCTCCAACTGCGACATCAATCCTGCTCGCGTGTCCGTAAAGCGTTTTTATTCCATTTCCATGGTCAATAATTATGTGACAGCCATATCCGCCATTCCAGCCACATTGGGATTTTATGACTGTGCCGTCGTCAGCCGCGTAAATCGGCTGTCCTTTTGGCAAACCAATGTCCAAGCCATGGTGACGCCAAGTGAAATACTGTGTGATTATGCGGCTGGGTGAAGGCCAAAGCATATTGCCAGTGCCAGTCACTTTGCCAGCTGTAAATAATTTTGAGACAGACCCGACCGGCGCTGCTGCGGTATATTTTTTTGTTGAATAGTAACTTGATAATTTGCCGCCCGGGATTATTAACGTTTGGCCAGCGCGCAAAGCCGCCGGGTCAATTAATCCGTTGGACACTAAAATTTTGCTGGCATCAACTTTATATTTTCCAGAAATACCGCCGAGTGTTTCGCCCCATTTAACCTGATGCGTCACGCCCGTTTCCGGCAAAATTTCCAAGACCGCGCCGGGTTTGATTGTGCTGGTGGGTTTGAGTTTGTTTTGCCATAAAATTGTATCAACGCTGACATTGAATTTTTTTGAAATTGAGCTGATTGTTTCACCTGATTTGACCACATATTTTGTTAGTTTGCCAGATGAAAGTATTGTTGACTCGGTTTGCATTATCTGCGGCTTGGTGATAGCCGTATTGCCCATTGTCATTGTGCCAAGTCCAGACAAATCAGGCATGCTACCAATGTCCATTGGCAATTGATCAGGCTCGCCAAATTCCTCTGACGGAAATAGCGCCAATACCACGGTTTGGTCGCCGAAATTTTCATCGCGGATGTCTTGCGCCTGCAAATTGTTTAGCACAACGACCATCGCGATTACAATGATGATTCCGTGGATAAAATGGCGACGCACTAAAAAATGAAAGAGTCGCACTCGCAAAAATGTGTAAAAATTAGAAATTCTACGTTTTAAAAAATAGTATGAGCGGTAAAACGGTAAAAACAGGTAATATAGGCAAAAAACGCTAAATTTACGCAGCGTGTTATAAATATGAAGAAATCCGTGTTTCCAGATAAAACCAAGTGCCTTGAAAATGCCAAGTAATGACCTGATAAATAGTCGGTTTAGCCAGTTTATTAGGCGATTTAATTGCATAAATAATGCTGAAAATATAGTAGCATTTAGAAAGAGGAAAATCAATCGGAATACGGTTTCGGTTTCGATGCATGTTTCGGTTAACGTAAATCGTAATTCGTGTTTTTTGCCCAAGCCGTAAACCGACCACCGAAACCTGCCCGACGGCAGGCGGGCGGGCATCGAAACCGAATCCGAGCGCCGTTCTCGTTTTGTGCTAAATCAACGCAGTTTTTGGCAGTTTGAGCCGAAACAGTAAACGCAACTATTGACTTAATTTTTAAAGTATGCTATACTTATTTGTTCCGTTGGTTTTGCCAGCGGACGCTTGACAACAACAGAAAAAGATAGGTGATGCCATGAAGAAAGGAACCAAAAAGGGCGGCAAGGGCGACGTGAAGAAGGCGGAAGAGAAGAAGGTGGAGTGCGGCAAGGCGGACGGGGGCAGCCCCACCGCTACCGCAACGCTCGAAGCGCAGTTCGCGGCCGAGATCGCTGGCGCCATCGCGCTGCCCGAGGCAGACGCCGAGGAGAAAGGGCGGCAGGTGGCGGCGGAGCTCGCGGCCAAGGCCAAGTCCGAGGCCGACGCAGCGGCGCTGCTGAGGGCCGAGCCCAAGCTGGGCGACGTCGTGGGCTGTATCGGGCTGGAGTGCGGACGCAAGTTCGCGCTCTCCGAGCGCACGCTCGTGGTGCGCGACGGTGACACCATCCAGCCCCTGTGCTGGGGCTGTGCCGAGGCGGCACGGCGCGCCAACCTCGCCTTCCTGCCGTACGGTATCTGGCAGGAGAGGCGTGACAAGTTCGCGGCGAAGGTGGAGGAGTTGCGTGGGCTGAACGTGCAGTCCACGGGCGGGAGCAAGAAGGCTCTGCACGAGGCGCTGCTGGAGCTGGGAGAGGAGGACCTCGATAGGGCGATCGTGGTCTCGACGAGGGATGTCTCGGCGCAGGACGTCCCGAGAGGCATCATCCTGCCGAACAAGTTCGCGCTCGCCGCGTTCTTCAAGACCCATCCGGCAAGGAGGTATTTCGTGGATGGGGCCAAGGAGCTGCTCGACCGCTTCGAGCGGGAGGAGCGGGAGGCGCAGAAGCAGGAGGCGTACTTCCGCAACCTCGCGGCGCAGAAGCAGAAGAAGTTCGCCGCGCGGGGCCAGCGTCGCCAGCAGGCCGACAGGGCTCGGTCGCAGCAGTTCGCTGACATGGCGGCTGGCGGCAACGGCGGCAAGCCCGCCGTCCAGCCCCAGCCCAGTAACGGCGGCGGCAACGGCGACAGGGCGCCTGCGCTCCGGGAGTTCGGGATCGAGATCCCGACGGGAGTGCAGGTAGAGGCGTCGGGGCTGAAGTCGTCCCCGTTCGCTGGCCTGAGCCTGAAGTCCGACCAGTAGTTCGTTCTATCTATCCCACCGTTTTAACCCAGCTATCGGGGTCACGATAGCAATCCAAGACATTCGCCCTTTGCTACACATAGCGAGGGGCTTTTTTATTGTTGCGATGTGGTAAGTTCAAAATACGAAGCACGAAATACGAAATCCTAAACAAATCTCAAATTCGAAATTAGAATATTTTAAACATTGAGAAGTTCGTGTTTCGTATTTTATGCTTTGCGTTTGCTGTTTTCGGCTTGGTCGCGTATAATTATTGTACGAATATGCTTTTGGAAATTAATAAATACAATCCAGAATATCCAAAGATTAAGCAGGCGGTTGACGTGTTGAAGGCCGGTGGTGTTATTGTGTATCCAACAGACACAATTTATGGATTTGGCGCTGATATTTTTAACAAAGACGCGATTGACCGTGTTTATAAAATTAAGAAAAAAGGGGTTCAGGGTTTTAGTTTTATAATTCCTGACCTGAAAGATATTTCTAAATTTGCAATTGTTTCTGATTTTGCGTATAAAACAATGCGCAAATTGCTGCCCGGACCATATACGTTTGTTTTGCGAGCCACAAAATACGTGCCAAAAGAGTTGATTCCAGAAAAAAAGACAGTTGCAATAAGAATTCCTGACAATAAAGTTTGTTTGGAATTGGTGCGCTTATTGAGCGGACCCATTGTGACAACCAGTGTGAATATATCTGGCGAACATTTTTTTTCAGACCCGTTAGATATTGAGAAGACGTTTGGCGAGCAGGTTGACCTTGTTTTGGATGCTGGCGCGTTGAGCAACGAACCATCATCAGTAATAGATTTGACAAGCGACACGCCGGTTATCATTCGCCGCGGCAAAGGCGACGTGTCTCTTTTTGAATAAGTTCAGCGTGTCATTGCGAGCGTAGCGTGGCAATCTAAATATGTTAATTGTTGTTAAAGTCATTCCAAGGTCATCAAAAAACGAATTGGAGCAAATATCCAGAGATGTTTTTAAAGCTAAAATTACAGTAGCCCCGAAAAAAGGTAAGGCAAACGCAAAAATCATTGAATTGTTAAGTAAATATTTTGATTTACCAAAATCAGAAATACAAATTGTTTCAGGATTAACTTCAAAGCAAAAACGCGTGTTAATTTCAGATTAAGAAGTTCAAGTTAAGTGTTGCGTTAGTATGGTGGTTGATTGAATAAAGAGGTTTTTTAAATAGCCCCTTTTTTATTTTAATATTAACTATTATTCAGGCGTCGCGTAATATAACAACGAGATGCCAAATACGAAATCCGAATATCGAAATACGAAATAAATTCGAAGCACGAATTTTTAAATGTTTGAAACATTCGGATTTGGAGTTTCTGATTTGTTTCGAATTTCGTGCTTCGTATTTAGAATTTTTTGGTGGTTCTACGTAGCACGAGTTGATTAATTTTTGAGTTATCCACAGGTCGATTAAAACGTTTGTATAGACTGGTCTAGACAAACACACAACTTATCCACAGAATATCAAGTAAGTTCGTATAACATACGTTTTTTGGTAGGTTATGCGAACAAAGTATTGTCCATGGACGACGTTTGTATAGACTAGTCTATACAAATTTTGTTGTAAAATAAAAAAACCCAGCAAATGGGTTATTTTATATGCCCTCAGTATGAATCGAACATACATCTACTCCTTAGGACGGAGATGTTCTATCCGTTGAACTATGAGGGCAAGTATGAAAATTTTAAAATTCCAATTTTGAATTTTGAATCAAGCTTGAATGTTAGAATGTTGAATGCTAAAACGTTTTTAATGCGATGTGCTTGGGTTATTGTAAATGATTTTGTTTGAATGCGCAACCTCTTTATGTATTACGCATAATTTGTGGATAAACGTTATACACACACTTCACGGTTATATTAGGCGACGCTTGCTAAATAAACACATAAAAAATGACCCAGCTGTCCGTGAGCAGCGGGGTCAGTACGATTGTGCTTGTTTAACTTCAACGATCATTGCGGAGATTGAGCAAGCGCACTTTTGCGTAGCCACCGAGTAATACCAGTGTTACTGCTGACCAGTACGCTTTACTTGCATCAAGTAAAAGCAGCGCTGAAAGCGTGCCGATTAAGATGATCGTTAAGGCAATCAGCGGCAAAAAGGACTTGAAGAACAGCTGCCCTTCTGGCCCCCTTTGCAGGCATTCTGGGATGATTGCTTTGCGCAGGAATATCAGAAATGCTGTTAGCGATATGAGCAAAACCGCGATGCTGATGATTATGGTCATGCCGTTCCCTCCCTATACGATTCTGTATATTTTAGCGCGTTTATTGAAATGTGTCAATGATGCTGAATGGATTATTGTGTTTTTATTTTTGTACCATTATTTGTTTCAACCGCTCTAATGCTTTTCTGTTTTTGATTATATTCTCAACGTATCTGCGATAATCATTTCCGCGCAGATATTTTGTAATTTTTCCCATTTCGTTTTCCGGGGTGAGTTGCAATTTGTACATCGCGATTGTGCATTCAACTTCCTGCTTAATTTCTTCGTCAGTTGCTTGGATGTTTTCTTTGTCAGCAACGTTGCGAACGATTAAGCTTGCCTGTATTCGTTTAATTGCGTCAGCTGAAAAATCTATCCGCAAGTCAGCTTCGGTTTTGTGCATATGTTGCAAATAGTCGGCAAATTTCAAGCCCTGCCGTGCGACATTGTCTTCCAGCTCGTGAACCATTTTGTGCGCTTCTGAATCAATTAGCGCGTCAGGTATATCTTCAAACTTTGATTTTTTAGCAAGTAAATCAATTATTTCGCGATCTTTTTTGGCATTTGCGTCGCGTTCCTTTTCCATTTTCACGTTATCGCCCAGATTTTTGCGCAACATTTCCAAGGATTTGAATCCCAAAGATTTTGCGAATTCCTCGTCAACGGTCGGCAATGTTCGTTCAAAGACCGACAACATTTTAATTTTGAAGTGCGCGATTTTGTCAGCGATGTTTTTGTTGTGGTAATCTTTTGGAAAGCGCAAATCAAATTCCAGCTCATCGCCTGCTTTTTGGTCAATAAGTTTTTCCTCAAAGCCCGGAATCATTTGGCCTTTGCCAATTACAACAGAATATTTTTTCGCTTGGCCACCTTCAATTGGTACCATGTCAACAAAAGTTGCCAAGTCAATGTGCACCAAGTCGCCATTTTTTGCAGGTCTGTCAGCCACAACTTCTTTGGCACGCAGTTCGAGAAGATCGTTTATAATTTTGTCAATTTCGGTACCTTCAACTTTTATTTCGTCGCTTGGTTTTACGGTTAATTTTGTATAATCGCAAAGTTCAACCGCTGGCAAAAGCATGAATGTTGCTTTAAACAAGAATGGATTGTTCGGCGCGATTTTCAAATATTCAACTTTTGGATTGTCAATCAGTTCTAACTTGTTTTCAACGATGTAATTGTCGCAGGTTTTTTCTGAACAAATTTGAGCTGCGTATTGGTAGACAAACATTTCGCCAACTTCTGCTTTGACAATGCTTAGTGGCGCTTTGCCCGGGCGAAAGCCTTTGATTTTGCGCTCTTCGGAAATGTGTTCTGCCGCTTGTTCAATAAATGGTAAAAATTCGTCATGCGTCAGTTCAAATTCTATGACAAGCTCGCCCTTTTTTATGTCACCCTTTTTTATTGTCATAAATTAGTCGTATGGCTACGGAACAACGGATGCTACAGATTGGGTTACAGATTTCTACGAATAATATATCTGTGGCTAATCCGTAAAATCCGTAGGTCGGTAGCTATGTTTTTAATTTGGTTAGTATAGCAGCGCCGCGCGGTTGAGTCAATGGTTTTAAAAAATTGCCTCCCACTAAATTTTAGTGGGGGGCGAGCGGCTTTGCCGCTGTATTATTCGTTATGATTCGTAGCCCAAGATGAACGCTTGGCCAACTTCCTTGTAAATCAAGAAGTTCAGGAAGTAATCAAGCGATCCTTGCGCCACTGCCGCGGCTTTTTTGTCTTTACCGTTGATTGTTCGTGCGAGACACTGGAAATATCCTCGTATGTTGCACCGCAGGAACTGGCCATTATAGCGAATCACGCCAACGCGCCAGTTTTCAATGGCGCCCTTTTTCAGGAGAATCTGCGCGGCGCACGCGGCATTTGTCTCTGGGTCAAACAAGATGTCCAGTTGTTGTTCGTCAATGCCGCAGAGTTCGTTTGCTGTGCCGGGCATGATTTGGAACAAGCCGCGCGCGCCAGAGCTGCTTACGAGGTTTGTTTGCCCAGCGCTTTCATACAGCATGAGAAACAGCATGTCTTCCAGTCCGTACGCTTGAAAAAGGTATATCATTTTCGCGCGAAAGTTAGCTGGAAGCGAATACCAATTTGTGAGCAGGCCATTCACATTGCCATGGGTGAGTTTTCTTGCAACTCGCGCGATTTGCGTGTACGGGTACCCCATGCGCGAGTATTTGTTTATCACGCGGCGCTTGAGCGCTTGGATTTCTTTAACTGGAATTTCTCGCGCTGGTTGTTCAACTTTTTGGAGCGTCATTACTTTTGCTTCAATGTTCTCGTAGTTTCCGATAAATGACAGCCCCGCTGCCACGAGCAGGATCAGTGCGTTCATGGCTTACCTCCTTTTTTGAGGGTCAAAGAACGTGCATATTTTAGCGTATCCGTTCCAAATTGTCAATGGCTTTTTTGTATCAAAAAAAATCCCGCCTCTTGCGAGACGGGAGAAAAACTTAGTGTTTTATTTATTTTACAATGCCATCAGACCAATAATCAGCAAAGCAACGATATTAAGAATTTTAATCATCGGATTGATTGCCGGCCCAGCTGTGTCTTTGTAAGGATCTCCGACAGTGTCGCCTGTCACAGCTGCTTGATGCGCGGATGAACCTTTGCCGCCAAGATTGCCGGATTCAATGTATTTTTTGGCATTGTCCCAAGCGCCGCCGGTGTTGGCCATAAAGAAAGCCAACAGCAGGCCGGAAATAATGGTGCCGGCTAAGAATCCACCCAGAGCTTGG
>JACRDX010000045.1 GCA_016212745.1 Candidatus Falkowiibacteriota bacterium
AAGACCCACGCTTGGTCCGGATTTATCCCGCCACTCTGTGATTTTACTCTTTTTAATTGTTCTTTCAGGACTTTGTCCATAATAATTCTTGCAATTTTTTTCCAGCGCGGTGGAGTGTGACGCGCACGCCGACTGATGACTTTCCCAATATCTCCGCTATTTCAGCTACTGACAACTCATCAACATATTTTAATAAAATCACTTCCTGATATTCCTGTTTCAATTGTTTTATTTTTTCCAAAAGGGCTTGTAATTCTTGGTCTGCTTCTATTCTGCGGTAATTTTTATCTTCCGCGATGATAGGCATTTCCTCATCAAGTTTACACTCGCGCCGTCGGCTGCGTTCGCGATAAAAATCAATCACTGAATTCCGCGCTATGCGATAAACGAGTCCAGAAAAGGTTCTCACTCCTGTTTCCTGATGTTCTAACAAAAAATTCCAGACCTTTAAAAAAACCTCGCTTGTAATATCTTCCGCTTCCTCGCGGCTGTCAATTTTAAAGCGCACAAACCGAAAAATCTTTTCCGCATACATATCATAAAGAGCCGCGAAGGCCTCCGGGTCCTTTTTCGTCCTTACCTTCAAAAGCAATAATTTTTCGGCAATTCCAAACTGCATAATATAAGACGTAGAAAACAAAAAAGTGTTACATTTACCACCTAAATCCTCCTAAATTGTGGATAAGTATAGCATATTTAAAACAAAAAAGAAAGAAAAAATGTGGATAAGAAACCCGACACCCGACACCCATAACCCAACTCCTGTGTTTTTGAGTCGGGCTACGGGAGTCGAGAGTCAGGTAAAAGTATACACTACTCTATACTTTCTTGACTAAACTTTGTGTTTATGATAGAATTTGTATAGACAAATCTATACTTTCTTATGGACCAACAACCAGCAGAAAAGCAAAAAGAGATAATCCGGCTCTCTATATCCGAAGCCGGACGGTTATTTGGCGTTAATCCACAGACAATCCGTCGCGCTGTGGCCAACAGAGAAATCAACTATATTGTTGTTGCCGGCAGATATAAATTAAACTTTGAGTCGCTTGTAAAATGGTCTCAAAACAAGACCGTGATTAAACGCAAAACAGAACAATTTGGCATTGGCCAATATGTGGATAAGTGGAAGATAAAAAACACTCTTTACTCCCCTTCTCCAAAAATCATCCAACCGCCAGCTGACGATACCCAACCCCGCGCCACAAGCCCCTCATGACAGGGGTTTAAAGTTATCCACACCCGTGCTATACTAACATCGTATGGGCTTTGTACAAAATTATTACCAGAAAAAATATCACCTTCAATTTGTTCACGCCAAAAAGCTCTTTGTTTTTGACATTACAATGCTTTTATCTATAATTTTTCTGATTATCTTGACAGTTTTTTGGTTCACATACAATCCATTCATTTCTGACCAAATCTCGCTCACAATCACGCCTTCAACAGATAAAATCAGAAGCGGCGATTACATTACATACGTGATTGAAATCCAGAACAACAGCGACACAAAACTTATCTCGCCAAAACTTGTGGCGCGTCTGCCAGTCGGATTTATTTTAGATAAGGCCTCGCCAGCAGAAACATTCTCCGCTGTTGAATCTTCATTTGCGCTCAAAAATTTGCCGGAAAAAAATAATCAAACAGTCGCCATCAATGGGTGGACGTTTGGTGTTCCCAATGCTGAAGAACGGCTTACTGTGGAATTATCATATCAACAAGAAAAACGCGGAATTCGCGAAACCAAAACCGCTTCTTTGTTGCAAATACACAGGGGCTCAATTCTGAACCTCGCGCTGGACGCGCCCAATAAACTTATCGCGCAAGGCGCGCAGCCAATCACATTGACAATAAAAAACAATGACAACAAAAAAATTGATAAAATTAAAGTGCCGCTTGCAATCGGGCAAGGATTGAACTTGATAAACACCGCGCCCAATAATGGTGAAATAAAAGACAATGTCTGGCTAATAGCAGACCTGAAACCGGACGCGGAAGCGGTTTTGAAGGCCTTGCTCAACAGTTCGTTTTCCGATACTGCGACAAAAACGACAATTTCTCTCACACCGAGCATTGTTATAAATGGCACAGACATCAAACAAGAAACGTTAGAAAAGACATTAGAAATCACCCACCCCAAGCTAAATACCTTTTTAACATGGGACACGGAGAAAAATTACGTTGAACCCGGAGAAATATTGATTTTAAAAACCAAAATTGAAAATATTGGCGACATTGATTTGCAAAATTTAGGTCTGGAAATTCCCATATCATCAAATATAATTGACATTGGCCGGTTGACAAAACAAAATTATGCTTCATACAAAAATCAAAAACTGACTATAAACAAAAACTTTGTCGCTGGTTTGGCGAATTTACCGGCGCAAAAAACAATTGATTTGACAATCAGCATACCAATCTCTTATGCGCCGCAAGGAGGAGAGGACGTCACACTTTCCCTAAATCCAAAAATTAGCGGGATAGTAAAAAATACAGACAGTACATACCAAATTGAAACGCAAACAAACAGAATAAAAATCGGCACGGCCTTAAATTTAGACGCTGAAGCCAGATATTACACCAATGACGGCGACCAACTTGGCCGCGGGCCATTGCCGCCGCGAATTGGCAAAGAAACAAAATATTGGGCGTTGTTTAAGATTACCAACACAACGAGCAATGTTACAAATGTGAAATTAACCGCCACATTGCCTGACTACGTGAGATGGACCGGAAAAACCAGCGTCAGCGAAGGCAATGCCATACAGTATGATGAGATAAATAAAGCAATTTCGTGGTCTGTTTCTAAATTTTTGCCGCATTCAGACGCCGGCATATATT
>JACRDX010000046.1 GCA_016212745.1 Candidatus Falkowiibacteriota bacterium
ACCATCAATTTTCAATTCGCAAGTGTATTTTATTTTTTTGTCTTTTGGCAAATTCAATGCGCGTTTCACTTTTGTGTCAAAATCACGAACTTCGTCATAACTAAAAACATCGTCCAGCGAATATTTTGGAATCTCGTGCCGGATTTTTTTAAAACCCTTTTTAATTCCACCGATTCTGCGCGTCGGTGAATCTGGCAAAATTAAATCTGGAAATTCAGCTTCTATTTTTTCAATTTCATCCTTCAAACTGTCGCGCGCTGCGTCAGACATTATTGGCTTGTCCAAAACATAATACGCGTAATCAGTTTCAGCTAACTGCTCGTATAATTTTTTCAGTCTCTGTTTTATTTCTTGTTTGTTCATAGCTTGTAGCTGGTAGGAAAGTAGCTTGTAGCTAATCAACCAATTTAATAATCATTATATTTAACATACGCATGATCTCGTTTAATAAACGATCTACTTTTTCAAAATTTGCGAGCTCCGATAGATCTAATCGTTTCGCGATTTCGATCTGTGTTTCAAGCTCTGCCCCAGACGCATAAGCATGAGTTAAAAAATGCCGAAAATCTTTTCTGGTATTTCGTCGCCGTCCTTCCGCAATATTTGACGGGATTGATATGGCACTTTTTCGCGTATGCGCTACTAGCCCATACAACTCATTTCGCGGATATTTATCCGTCAACTCGTACACTGCCACAACCAATTCCATAGAACGCTGCCAAACAATTAAATCTCTATATGAATCCATAAACCTACAAGCTACCTTCCTACAAGCTACCCTCCTACAAGCTACTTCTCTATATCCCCCTCGCTAAACAACGTATAATCAAATAAACCCATAAGTGGAGATTTTTTCAACAAATCAACATTCAGCTTTTGCGTCACGCCAGCAGCGCTACCTTCCGCGGCAATTCTGACAAACTGTGGAAATGCCAACTCATTCCCGCCAGCATTATCTCCTGAAAAAATTTCAACATTCAATCCAGTAATCCCTACGTTCAGCGCTTTTAACCTGACAATATAATTTTTGCTTTTGTTAAAAATATTAACAACGGCCGGCGCGTTAAACAAAAATTTTTGCATTGCATTGTCATCCCAAACAACCTGCGCGCCGGCCGGCCATTCAACCAAAGTGACTTCAACCCAGCCAGCCCCGCCACCGGCGGGGCCAGCGCCAAACCATCCCAGTTTCATTGATTCAACGCTGGCTGGGTTACTTAATTTTATTGGATTATACAAATCAATCTGCAATGTTTGGTTTTGCGGCAAATCAGTTTGCAACTTTTTCACGCCGGTCTCGTCCGCCTCAACATAACATTCAACGCCTGACATTTCGCAATCATTTTCAAGCATCACATCATTTTTGCGCAAACTGAAAATCCCCCATTCTGCTCCGCTTTCAGCTGCGTACGACGCTTTAATCATGTTGTCAAAATTCCCTGCCTGCCGAATTTCGCCAATCATCAAATTTGACACAATCAAAATAGTGCTCAAGATGGCTGCCACCGCGAGAACAGTATAGACTAAGACATTTCCTTGTTGATTAAGCATATAAAAATCCGGTTGCGGTTTCGAGGCTCGTTTCGTCACTCGTCTAACGTTAACCGAAACGGGCATCGAGACCTTAACCGTTACCCCAGCATCCACTGATTTCAGCGCCCATAAATCCTACTTGAAACGGTTGTCTGCAAATTTATCTTTCTGTCCGGCTGATTAGGCGCAAATGCTTGTAAAACTATGGTCACTTTTGGCTGGTCATCTGCCGCATATTTTCCAGTAATCTTGTTCAAATCAAACGGATTTTTGTTTGGCGTTATGTAAAATTTCATGAAATCAAAATCAATCGCGCTGGACGACAAAGTTTTCCAACCAACTCCTTCCTTAAAATAAAGCAAACATTGTTTTACGCCGGCATTACAACCCTGATTAGACAATTTGAAAATCGTCGCTTTTTCATTTTTATCCTGCAAAAACAACTGAGTTTCAACAATGTTCAACTCCAACGGATACATTTCATAATTTATCTGATTGATTTTTGCTTGTTGCGTCAAAAAATAAAAATCATACCGCAACTCATTCAATGCCCGTTGATGAACGAGTGTCTGCTGCTCGCGCCGCGAAACTGAAACAAAAATATCTGTGGCAACCAAAAGCACAGTCAAAAAAACAGCCATTGCCACCAAAAGCTCAATCAATGAAAATCCTTGTTGACTTTGCTTTTTCATTTTTATCTCCAGTTATATAAATATTCAGCTACTTCGTATGTTTTCAAACCACTTGCTTCGCTCCAACTAACCTGCGCTGTCACTTTAATGCCGATTTGTTCGCTTGCGCACTTTTCTCCATCAACACAAACGCCGTCGCCGCCACAATCAAGTTTGTCCTTGCAAACTGGTTGTAAAAAAACTATTCGCGAAAATTTTGTTTTCAACAAACACGCGTCTCCGCATGTTGCCAAATCCTTTGGCGTGAAATTAAATGACCACTTGCCTGTCACAGCATCAAAGTTTAACGCGGCTGAATAGTCGGTGCCATTTGCCAAGCCGCTATTCCACAAAAAACATTTCGCGGACACTGCTGGGTCAACACAACCTTTTAACCAATTTGAATCGCGAACATTGCGCGCGACTTCAATTGCCTCGCTCGCCAAATTGTACGCGATAAAATGATTTTCACTTGTTCGTCCAATTACAAAATTGCTCGTTGCCTGCGACAAAAAACCAAGCATCGCCAGCCCTATCACCGCGATTGCCACCACCGCCTCAATAATCGTTTGTCCCTTCTGATTGCTCATAATAGCTACGAAACCACTGACTATTCACTCCAAATTTTTCCGATTTTTTGGTCCAAATAAATTGAATGTGTTTCTTTTGTCTGCGTTTGTTCAAGTGAAATAATTTTAACAACCGCATCCGCGCAAACAGTATTCCAACAAACAGAATCAATTGTTTTATACGGCAAAAAAACAATGTCGCTTTGCGGAACTTTAAATTGAATATTTTTTTCCAAATTGTTGGTCAACAATGTTTCGCCAATATCCAATGTTGCATTAGAATTATTGTCCGCGAACACAAAATATTGGGCCGCGCTAATGCGCACGCCATAACCGCCGGCCGGCATAATTTTTGTCGCGGGATTTTTTAAACCGGCCAAGGCTTTTGTCTGCGTTTCTTTCAAAACATTCAAAAACTGCTGACCATTCGCGACCAATACTTTGTGCTGCTGATTGTAACTGAACGCAATTGTCACCATTGTTGCTAAAACAACAATGATTGCCATTGAGACTAATAATTCAATAATTGTAAAACCACGAGACATAAAATATAAAATATCAGATTCTAAATCGTTTGTCGGTCGCGGTAGCGATGTCCGTTTCGGTTAACGTTAGACGAGTGACGAAACGAGCTTCGAAACCACAACCGATATCTGACCCAGATTCATTTCAACAAATCCAAATATATTCTTATAATCTGTTCACCCCAAAACAAACTGATTATCGCGCTTGATGACAAAAACACTCCCAGCGGCAATTTGCTTTTCCACGATGTCTGTTTTTTCAGCAACAATATTATTGCTACAATCGCGCCAATGATGTACCCGATTGCCAAAGCTGTGAGCAATTTTTGCCAGCCCAATGCCACGCCCATGAACGCGCCCAGCCGCATATCACCGCCACCAATCCAAGTTCCTTGGGATAGCCAATATTGCA
>JACRDX010000047.1 GCA_016212745.1 Candidatus Falkowiibacteriota bacterium
ATGTTAGGGAATACTCCCATTTGGCATTGCCGGCCTAATTTTTCAAGTATTTCTATTGATACCATAGTTCGGCTACACTCACTATTTATCGTAGTGTAGATTTAATTATGCTAATAAGTTTCATATTATCAAACAATTTCGCGTAGCGCAGTGCTTTTTCCTGATTGATTTTTGCTTTATTAAAACGAGAAATCGGCTTCTGCCGATTCTTTAATCGTAAATAATTTGCATCCACGAACGCTTTTTCAGCATCAGCAATATAAAAACTTAATCCTCGTTGTTTTTGAATTTCATAACCAGCATAAGCAGCTTTTTTTATTTTTCGGTAAGAAAAAATTTTTCCTAATGCTTCAAACCTACGCGTCGCCTTAGTAGTTACTGAAGTAATCTCGTAAACAGTCTCTGGGATAATTCCATGATAAGACAAAGCAAATTCAAGCGAGATATAAGACGGGCTATAAAGTTTGTTGGCAACATAAACATCTGGTGGCAAAGCATCTGGAAAAACATAAAATCCCCGCTTAAGCTGTAAAATAAATCCTCGTTTTTTATATCTATGAAGCAGCGCAGATGCGGCAACCGTAGACACGCCAAAAAGTGAGCGAATATTATTTGCGCTAAATATATAGAGCTTTTTCTCTTTTATCTTGGTGGCAAAAATTGTTTGATTCACTAATTTGACCATATTGTCAATATATCAAAACGCTTTAAAAAAGTCAACAAAATGCTGTGTATAACTCTATCCTCACGCGCCTCTCACCCCCCACCAATCGGGCTGGTGGGATTCGAACCCACGACCTCACGCACCCGAAGCGTGCGCGCTAGCCAACTACGCTACAGCCCGATTGGTGGGGGGGGTACCAACTGCGCTAATCCCCGATTTTTTGTTTCAAAAAAGCCCCCCGCTGACGTCGTTCCGGCTTTACGCCAAGTGGTCGCGAATCCGCGACGCTGGTGGCCGCTCGCTAGACCCAAAAATCCAACGAATAAAGCCCCCTATGTTGAACGATGACCCAGAATTTGCCAGCAAGGAGCTATTTTTATTATAGCAAAAATTTACAAAAACAAAAACATTATTCTAAAATTCCATCCAAATTCACATCGTACAAAATCTGCTCCTGAACCAATCTGTATTCAATCACTTCTTCTGGTTTAAACCAATGTTCAATTTCCATGTTCGCCTCGTCAACCGAGCCAGACGCGTGAATCAAATTGCGAACAGACCTGCCATCTTTGTCTGACAATTGATAAGAATCCAAAACATAATCTCCGCGAATTGTGCCAACATCAGAGGTGAGCGGCTCTGTGCCGCCGACTAATTTTCGAACAATGTCCACCGCGTGCGCGCCACGCAATATCATTGCAATAATTGGCCCGCTTGTCATGTAGCTTTTTAACAAGGATAAAGTTTTGCCGGACGCTTCCATTGGATCATTTGTCGGCGGGGTTAGACCTTTATCCAAATAACCTTTTATTGTCTTTTCACCATTGCGCTGTCTCCACGTTGGATCAAGCGTGTAATGTTTTTCAATAAATTCTGGTAATGCCACAAGCATTTTCATGGCGCAAAGTTTTAAGCCGACTCTCTCAAATCTTTTGACAATCTCGCCAATTAAGCCACGCTGCACTGCGTCTGGTTTGATTAATATCAATGTTTTTTCAATCATACAAAATATTTTAATTCTGCGATCATTTTATCAGGTTTATTGTTTACTTTCAACCCACACATTGGCTCCGTCAGAAGTCGCGACAATGCTGCTGTTCAAATCGGTCCTGAAAATTTCAATGCCCAAACGTTCCAACCGACTCAAAATTTTAGGATGAGGGAAATTAAAATCATTGTTTTTGGCGCAAGTAATAATCGCGAATCGCGGATTAACTGCCTGCAAAAATTTTTCAGAGCTTGCCAATTTACTGCCATGATGTCCGATTTTCAAAATATCAGCTGATAAATCAATCTTTTGCAACAATAATAAATTTTCAATGTCCGCGCCAACGTCTCCCGTAAATAAAAATTTTGTTTTTCCAAAAATCAGTTGGCTGACAATTGAGCTGTCGTTTAAATCTTCAACTTTTTGTCCAACTAAATTCTGCGCCGGCGACAGAATTTTAAATTTCGCCGCAGCGGCGATTTCAATATCAACGCCGGCGCCAACTATTATAAGCGGAATTTTTTGTTCTTTTACTAAATTTAAAAATTCCAAATAAACATTGGACGTATGCGCAACGCCAGTATAATAAATTTTATCAACTTTATATCGTTTCAAAACCTCAATAAATCCCGCGACATGGTCAGCGTGAGGATGCGTCAAAATCGCCATTTCAATTTCATTATCAAAAAACGGCATTGCTTTGCCCAATTGTTCAACAACTTTCGCATCTGGTCCGGCATCAATTAAAATGTCCTGCTTTTCTGGCGTGCGAATATAAATGCTGTCGCCTTGGCCAACGTCCAAAAAATGCACACTCAACAAATCAGCATCGGTTTTTTGTGCCAAACTCGCACTAAAATCTTTATAATAATCGCTAAAAACAATACCGACCAATATAATGGCCAGTATTGGAAAAAATAATTTAGTAATTTTCTTAAACACAATCTTCCTAATTTCCTTTTATCTTACCACGCTAACAATGAACATTCAAATTTGACAAATTAAAATCAAAAGCGTACAATATTACCGGGCATGTTGATTCCTCCTTTGAGTACCCCGTCCTGATAACTCATCATTGGGACGGG
>JACRDX010000051.1 GCA_016212745.1 Candidatus Falkowiibacteriota bacterium
AAAATGGAGGGATGAAGATGGAAGAGCATGAGCCAACGAAAGAAGAGATCGCGGAATGGCGAGCGAAAAATGAAATGCTGGCGCTGATGATGACGGACAGGCAGGTGGCGCGCCGGCTGAAAGCAGAATGGAACAAGGCGAGCGGCAATGCTGGTTCAGGTGGTGCATCGGCTAACGCGGGCGAGCTTGCGCGGTGGCCAGAGGGTTTTAGCGTGCCAGTGCGAAGCAAGCGCGGCCAATTGTGGCCAAAGAGCGCGGACAATCCGGCAAACGTAGTCGAGCCAAATCAGGGATTTCTCTTGCCAAAAGTGGAATTGACGCTGCCGGAAAAGGCAGTGGAGATGTTGGCGCAGATGTTTACGGGGTTGAATGTTGGAAGCACAGAAGACGTTGAGCGCGCATTGAAAGTGGGGGTGATTCCAGCGGTAAAAGCATGCCAATCGCTCGGGATAAGCGAGGACAGATTGGTAGTGTTTCCATGGGTGAAGCGCTCCGCGCTGGCGCGGATTGGAGGAGTGGAAGAGGACACGCACTACGGCGCGCTGATAGAAGCGGTGGTGTTTCCGAAGCTATCGCAGGAGTACAAGAAACGCAAGATTGTGTTTCAGAATTACAGAGCAGGGAAAATGGGCACGGACAATTACCTGCAAATGGAGTCGCAGGTGGCTGAATGGCTAATCGCAAGGGAAAGTGAAACAGCCGGGGATATCTGTTTCAGCGCAGCAGTGCTGGATTTGTTCAATGGATTTTGCGTGGACGCGTCTCGCTATGAAACGGACAAGGAAAAGCGGTTGGTTGATGGAACCTGCTACCTTGTCCAGCAGATGCTGTTGACGCAGTCACAACTGCAGACAAAATGGGAAGAGCTACACTGGTGGATGCCCGGAGACAGGTATGATGTTGAGGGAAAAGCGCGTTTTCCCTCTTCCCTCTTTTGCGATGTCTATGGTGACGAGTTCCGGTTTGCCCATGCTCATACCGCTGATGCTTCTTCTTACGGGTCCGTGGTTTTTCCGTTCGAAATGCTTTATTAGGATCCTTGGGCATTGGGCTCTTGGATTCTTGGCAAGGCCTTAGCGCAAAGCGCTAAGGCCTTTTAAATTATTTCTCTATTTTTTAAAGCATTTGTTAGCGTCACTTCATCCGCGTATTCCAAATCAGCGCCCATTGGCAAGCCGCGCGCCAGTTGAGTTATTTTGACGCCAAAAGGTTGAAGGCCGCGTTTTAACGCGATTGCCGTTGATTCTCCCTGCATGTTTGGATTTAGCGCGAGAATTATTTCCTGCGTTTTTTCTTGTTTTATTCTTTCCAGCAATTCCTTGAAATGCAACTTGTCGGCCGTAATTCCGTCCAGCGGGTTTAACTGCCCGCCCAGCACATGGTAAACGCCAGTATATTTTCCAATGCTTTCAATTACATTCAAATCATGCAATTCCTCAACAACACAGATTAATTGTTGATTGCGCGATTTGTCGCTGCATATTCTGCATTGTCCGGCTGTATTTGTTAAATTAAAACAATGCGGACAAAAATTCAGATTTTTTTCAAATTCCTGCAAACTGGAAATTAAATCCTCAATGCTTTGTTTGCCTTGTTTTACCAAATAAAAAACAAATTTTTCCGCGGTTTTTCTGCCGATTCCGGGAAGCTTAGAGAATTGTGATATTAGAGATTCAAGTTGGGGTGAGTAGGGCAGCATAGTAAGTTCAAATATCAAAGTTCAAATGTCAATTCAAGCCAAAAGTTCAAATGACAAAATTTGGCATTTAGATTTTGACATTGATTTGTTATTTGATATTTGAAATTTGATGTTTATTCGCGGTATTGTTTCTCTAAATTTTTGAAAGAAGCTTTTGGTTCGTCAAAAAATAATTTTACAATGCCTGTCGGGCCATTGCGGTGCTTTGCAATATGAATTTCAGCCATGTGTCTGTCTTCTGGCGTCAAATCTTCCTGCCGATAATTTCGGTCAGCTGATTTGCGGTAGATAAAAATCACAATGTCAGCGTCTTGCTCAATTGAGCCGGACTCGCGCAAATGCGCCAGCTTTGGAATTGCTGGTTTATTCATTTCAACGGCGCGCGAGAGTTGTGAAAGCGCGAGGACCGGAATATCCAGCTCGCGCGCGATTTGTTTAAGCGCGCGCGTGATTTCAGCCACTTCTTGCACGCGGTTTTCAGAATATCCGCTTGATTCCATTAATTGCAAATAATCAATGACAATTAATCCAAGTCCATGTTCAGCTTTTAGTCGCCGAGCTTTGGTTTTTATTTCCATCACATTGATTGCAGCTGAATCATCAATAAAAATCGGCGATTCTGCCAAAATTCCCATTGCTTGTCCGATTCGTGGAAAGTCGCTGTCTTCTTCTTTGTCTGATAACCTGCCTGTCCGCATTTTCCAAAGGTCCACATTTGCTTCGGAACAAAGTAAGCGGTCAACAAGTTGCTCTTTGCTCATTTCCAAGCTGAAAAGTCCGACAGGAATTTTTGCTTTGGTCGCGATATTTTTTGCTATATCCAAAGCAAGTGAAGTTTTACCAACAGATGGCCGCGCCGCGATAATTATTAAATCCGACTTTTGTAATCCTGCCAAGATATTGTCCAAATCTTTGAATCCAGTTGGTACGCCGCGCAATTTTGCGCCGCCTTGATGCAACTCGTCAATTCTATCAAATGCTTCTGACAAAATATTTTTTATCGGAACAAAAATGTTTTTCAATTTGTCTTTTGCCACGTCAAAAAGTTTCCGTTCAGCGCGGTCAAGCAATTTTTCAACATGCTCTTCTTTTTCGTCCAAGGACAATTCGGCAATGTCATTTGCCGCTTCAAACAATCTGCGGCGCAAAGCTTTTTGATGCAAAATTTTCGCGTAATTTGCGACGTGGGTAGATGTTGGAACGATTTGTGAAAGCTGGACAAGGTAGCTGCGGCCGCCTATTTTTTCCAACTGCCCGCGTTCAGATAGTAAGTTTGTCAGTGTTAAAAAATCAATTGGCTCGTTTTTGCGATAAAGCTCAACCATTGCTTCAAAAATCAAGCCATGTGCAGCGCGATAAAAATCCTGCGCAGTAATCGCGTCAGCGATTTTTATAAAAGCGTTTGGGTCAATCAAAAGCGAGCCGAGCAAAGATTGTTCTGCTTCAATGTTGTGCGGCAAAACTCTGAAATTTTGTTCTTCTGCCATACCGCTATGTTAGTTGTTTTTATTGGAAAGCGCAAGCAAGTTTTTCAACAGCATTGCGATTGTCATTGGGCCAACTCCGCCCGGAACAGGCGTTAGCCAACTGGCAATATTTTCCACGCTTTGCGCGTCAACATCGCCGGTTGTTGCGCCGTCCGGCGCTTTGTTAATTCCAACATCAATGATAATGGCGCCCTGTTTAATTTTGTCAGCGGTGATTGTGTTAATTTTTCCAACGCAGGCAATGAGAATGTCAGCTGTTTTTGTTTTTTCTTGCCAGGCAACTGTTGTTGGCGAAATATATTCAATTTGGTTTTCTGGAAATAAAGTTTTTAGAGATGCGCAAATTGCAGAATGATTGGCAAGAACAACAAATTTTTTGGTAGTCAGCCGCTCGCTGGTGCTTTTAATTAATTCGGCAATGCTTTGTGCGAGCGGCGAAATAACCAGCGGCGCTGAAGTTAACGCGTCAACATCTTTTGCGGGCGCGATTGTGTTCAATATTTTTGTTTCATCAAATCCTGTTGGCAATGGTAGTTGAACGAGAATGCCTTTAACAGCTTGATCCTCGTTTAGAAAATTTATCGCTTCAACAATTTTTTCCTGTTTGGCATCGTCTGCGAAAAGATAAACATGGCAATCAATGCCTAAGTTTTCGCAAGTTTTTTGTTTTAGTCGGACATAAATTTTTGACGCAGGGTCATTGCCAACAAGAATAATCGCCAAACCTGATTTTATGTCATTTTGTTCAATTTGATTTTTTATGTCGCAGAGAATTTTGTCGGCCAGCGCTTTGCCGTTTATTAAATGCATAGGAGTTAGCTGTTAGCTTGTAGGTTAGTAGGGAAGAGGGAATTTTTTAGTGAGATTTTTAACTTGCTCTAATATTTGTTGTTTAACTTGCGGATCTTTGGGCGATGTTAAACAATCGCTTATCATTTTGCCAACTAAAATAAATTCTTGTTCCTTAAACCCGCGGGTTGTCATTGCCGGCGTGCCAAGGCGGATGCCTGACGGGTCAAGCGGCTGGCGCGGGTCATCGGGAATCATATTTTTATTGCAAACAATATTAACGTCTTCCAGCGCGGTTTGCGCTTCAAGTCCGGAGATATTTTTGCCTGCCTCGCTCGCCTCGCTGAAGCTCCGGCGAAGCGGGCCGGCAGGCGGGTTGCGTAAATCAATCAACAATAAATGATTTTCAGTTGTGCCAAAAGCAATTGTGAATCCGTTTTGTTTCAAAACATTTTCCAATGCTTTGGCGTTTTTCAAAATTTGCTCGGCGTATTGTTTGAATTCTGGTTGTAGCGCCTCCCTAAAAGCGACCGCTTTCGCAGCAATGTTATGTTCGTGCGGCCCGCCCTGTAAGCCCGGGAACACTGATTTATCTATTTGTGCGGCGAATTGTTTTTTACAAAGAATTACGCCGCCGCGCGGGCCGCGCAAAGTTTTATGCGTTGTTGATGTCACAGCATCAAAAAGTGGAACTGGATTTTCCAAAACGCCAGCAGCAATAAGCCCAGCAATGTGCGCGATATCAGCCATTGTGTACGCGTTAACTTTGTCCGCGATTTCTTTTATTTTTTTATAATTTATTGAGCGGGAATACGCGGAAAAGCCCACCAGAATCAAACGTGGTTTGTGTTCCAGCGCCATTTTTCGCAATTGCGCATAATCAATTTCGCCGGTCGGCAGGGTTTTGTAGCGGATAAAATTAAAAATTTTCGCGATTTTTGTCACCGGATGCCCGTGCGTCAAATGTCCGCCATGGCTCAAATCCATTCCTAAAATTGTTTCACCCTGTTTGAGCAACGCGAAATAAGCAGCAATATTTGCTTGGGCGCCTGAAAGCGGCTGCACATTCGCGTGTTCTGCGTTGAACAATTTTTTTGCGCGGTCAATTGCGGTTTGCTCAACAATATCAACATTTGCGGTGCCGCCATAATAGCGATTGGACGGATAACCTTCTGCGTATTTGTTCGTCAAAATGCTGCCAAGCGCTTCCAAAACCGCGGGTGAAACATAATTTTCAGATGGAATCAATTCAATCGTATTTTGTTGGCGCTCAAGTTCTTTTTGTATGGCATCGTAGATTATTGGGTCTTGTTTTTTTAACATATTATGGAGTTAAAATTATTTCATTGCTATAAATTCCGCAACCATCGCCTTGTTTTAGGCAAACTCTGACAAAATATGCTGCTTTTTCCAATCCTTTCCAAATGTCTGTTGTTGCGCTGCCGCTAACAACGTGGCTGGGCGCTGCTGGAAATGTGACGTCCTGATTTTTTCCAACCAAAGTGATAAACGCAGCAGGATTGGTTATTCCGTTTGTTGCCCATTCTAATTTTATTGAGCCATTTTCCTGCTGCGCGGTTAGCGTAATTTTTGCATCGGTTGTAATCGTTTCTTTTGCTTCGTAAGTTATGTTTAATGTTTTTTTGTTTTCAAATTTATTTTTTTGCGCTAGAATTTGAATTTTGTTAATGCCCGGCTGCAGCGAAAGTTTATATTCAAACGCGCCAGCTTTGTTTTCAACTTTGTTATTGTTAATGGAAACTGTCGCGGCTTTGTCCGTTGTTCCGTTGATAATGAATTCTTGGTCATTGGTCGTTAAATCGGTCTGGGCTATTGTCAAATCTATCAAATCGCCAAGCATGCCGAGAAAATAATTATTTTGGACATCTAAACTTTTGTTCCAGGTGAACCATGTATCGTTTAATAAATCGTTTTGCGTCAGTGTTTTTTTCTGTATCATTTTTTCTTTTTCAAGAGCTGGATTGATAATTGCTTTTTCTCCTTGGTTAACCGTATCAATGTTTAAAAGTGAATTGTCAAGCGCGTTGTAAATTTTTATTTTTGTTTCATTGGCAATCGCTGAAATTTCCACTGTCTGACCGAGAATCGCCACGTCAAATGCTGTGCCAAGCGCAATCAATTCTGTTTGGCCATGCAAAACTTTGTAAATAATTGGAGTGTTGTCATTAACGCGGTGAAAAGCATGTCCATAGGTTTGTTCCAATGTTGCGTCAGAAAGAGAAAGTTGTTTTAAAAATATTTCAGTGTTTGCGTCCATGCGCACAAAGCTTTTGTCAGGAAGCTGAATGACGGATTTAGCTGCCCCGCTGGTTCTAACTGTGTCGCCTTGTTTTATTTCATAATTAAGATTAAGCGGTTCCCAATTTGTTGTTCCTGCCTGTCCGGCAGGCAGGCCGGAAATTTTCACTTCGGCCGCGCCGTCTAAAAAGATAATTTGCGCGGCTACCAAGCTGTGCGTTGGTTGAGCCGCTTGCCCCGCCGTAGACTCTGCCGTAGGCGGGGTAGGCGAGGGAGGCGGGATTTTTTTAATTGACCAATAAACAAAAGCGCTTGTGAAAATAATTAAGAAAATTAAAAATTTAAAACCGCGCGTTTTATAAAACGGTCTGCGATAATAATTTGAACTGCGTGAATGACGAGAGATCATAGTTGCTTCACCATGTATGTTCCTTTAATGCGGTATCCAAGTTTTTTGTAATATTCGCGGACGCCAATACCTGAAATAACTGCCATTTGTTTGTAACCATTTTCTTTTGCAATTTTTTCCACGTTTGCCATTAATTTTTTTCCAAAACCAATGTGTTGAGCTGATTGTTGGTTTAATTGGTTGATTGCGAGTGTTTGGCCATAAGTATGCAGTTCTCTAATTATAGCCGCATTTTTTAACGCGGGCAACGGGTCTTGAACAAAAGTTTTGTTCAAGCGCAATCGGCAGAAAGCGTAAAGGATTTTTTGGTTTGGAGAAGAGTAGTGGATAAAATATTCAATGCCATCAGACGCGCGATATTTTTTAAAAAATAATTTTGCTTTATGTATATTCGCTATGTTGGTTCTGGCTTCGCGACAGCGGATGCAGCTGCATTGTTTACCTTGCTTTGCCAACGTTTCCTGTAAAGTACACCGCAAGTTTGAAATTTTGTTTCCCGCCTCAATGCTTTTGGCCGGAATATCGCGAATTAGGCGAATAATTCTGACATATTGCGGCGTTGCCAATTTCATTTTTAGCAAAAGGTTGAAAAGTGTTTTTTGCGAGTATGGTTTGTATTTTCCTTGTTTCCACCATTTGTAAAGTAAACAATTTTTTGTGACAACAGTCGGATAAATTTTTATCATGTCTAGCTGGAATCTTTCGTCGCTGAAAAGTTTTTTGTACATTAATAAATCTTTACGCAGGGTTGAACCGGGCAAATTTGGCATCCAGTGATACGCAACTTTAAATCCCGCGTCTTTCAACAGCTTTGTCGCGTTAATAACTTGCTCAATAGTATGCCCACGTTTATTCAACGACAAAATTTTATTGTCTAATGTTTGAACGCCGATTTCAACTTTTGTGCAACCAAGCATTCTGAATTGTTGAATCGTTTTTGTATTAATATGATCTGGCCGCGTTTCTAATGTTAAACCAATAATTCTGTGTTGTGTTTTTTCATTTTTTTTCTGAGCGATTTTCAAGTTGGCGCTGGTTTTTTGATTACAAGCGTCAAAGCAACGTTTTACAAACCATTGTTGGTATTTTTTGGGAAAGTGGGTAAATGTGCCGCCCATGATAATCAGTTCAATTTTGTCAGTGACATGACCAATCGCTTCAAGCGCGTCAATTCTAAGGGCGGTTTGTTTGTATGGGTCAAAATTTGAACGCATGGCGCGCATGACCGCTGGCTCGTTGGATAAATAACTTTTTGGCATTTCTTTTTCATTTGGGCAGTATGCGCATTTTCCCGGGCAAGGATATGGTTTTGTCAAAACTGCAATTGGCGCGACGCCTGACAATGTTCTGATTTTTCGTTTTATCAGAAAATGCTCAAGCATTTGGTTTGCTTGCATTTTTTTTGTTGCAACCATTTTTTTGTATGCGGCTAATATTTCAGAATTTTGCGGAAGCGGAAATTTTGTTTCAGAACAAAATTTCCGCTTCAATTGATCCAAACGTTTTATATTTAATTTTTTCGCAGCTGCCAGCAGCGTTGTTAATTGTTCCATTGCGTCCATATTGGTTATATTATCACATCCTTTATGTCATTGCGAGATGAGCATCTCGTATGCGCTGACGTAGTATGCTCATTGCTACGAATCTACGGATTCTACTGATTAACTACGAAACTACGGATTAAATTCATTGGTAAATCGGTAGCTAATTCGTAGAATCAGTAGATCGGTAGCTATTATTGATAGTTGACATATTCGTTTCGGCATGATTAAATGAAGTGTCCAAATGTGAAGGAAGTGAGGTGATTTTACGAGGCTGAAAAAATTTCAGCCTCGCTTTTTTTTGCGGAGTTTGGTAAAATGAGAGTGCTAAGAATTTGGAAATTCGAAATTATAAGCTATATGGCCATGACATCCCAAACAGTAAGCAAAATTCTGGAATTGACAAAAAGCGGGTACCAAACAATCGCGCAGGATTTTTCAAATACGCGGAATTTTTTGTGGCAAGATTTGCAGCTTTTCAAGGATTACATAAAAGACAGCGCGAAAATGCTGGATCTTGGCTGCGGAAATGGCCGGCTGATTCAACTTTTGGAAGGCAAAAATGTTGATTATCTTGGCATTGATTATAATGAAGAGTTTATTAGCATTGCCAAAGCAAAATATCCGCAATATAAATTTGAAGTTGGTGACGTGCAAAATTTGGCAATGCCAATGGAAACTTTTGACGTTGTGACTTTAATTGCTGTTTTGAATCATTTGCCGGGCGAGGAATTGAAAAAGCGAATTTTGGCAAACGTAGCTTCGTATTTAAAACCAAACGGGTATTTGTTAATGACAAATTGGGATTTGTGGAATTGGGGCGGCAAAAAGAGCGTGCGCGCTTTTTGGCAAGACCAGTTGTTGTTGTCATCAGCAAAGTTTTCTGATAAATATGGGATAAATAAGGAAGAGCTTGGATATCGCGATATTATCACTTTGTGGCAGTCTGGCGACAAGCAAAAAGTGGCGCGGTTGTATTATTACGCGTTCACGCGCAGAGAACTGGACGAGTTGTTGGAATCAGTCGGGTTGCGAATCGTTAAGAGCGTGAAAACAGAAAACAACTTTGTGCATATTGCGAAAAAGAGTAGTTGACGGATATCGGTTTCGGTATCGAGGCTCGCTTCGGTTAACGTAAATCGTTTTTCGTGCCGTTTACCGATGACCGATTGACGAAACGGGCTTCGAAACCGTTTACCGAATAACGCATTTTAACTATGTTGAATTTAAATAATGTAAATAAAATTTTTATTTGCGGAATCGGCGGCATTGGAACGTCTGCTGTGGGTCGCATGTTTAAGGGATTGGGAAAAAATGTTTCCGGGTCTGATATTGTTGCTTCTGAAATCACTGATGGTTTGTTAAAAGAAGGAATAAACGTTGTAATCGGTCAAAAAGCGGAAAATATCTCAGCCAACATTGGTTTGTTGGTTTATTCTGACGCTGTGCCTGAAAATAATGCAGAAAGATTGCGCGCGCAAGAGTTGAACATTCCAGCGATGAGCTATTTTGAAGCGCTTGGTTTGCTGACTAAACAGAAAAAAACAATTGCTGTTGTTGGAACCAATGGAAAATCTTCGGTGACAGCAATGATTGGTCAGTGCATGATTGACGCAGGAATGGAGCCCTCAATTATTCTTGGTTCGTTGTTTCCAAAAATCGGCGCGAATTATCGGTATGGAAAAAGTGATTGGTTTGTGGCAGAAGCGTGCGAGTATCGTGCGCATTTTTTGCATTTGTCTCCGTGGGCAATTGTTTTAACAAATATTGAAGAAGAGCACATGGATTTTTTTACGAACATGGCGCATGTGTTGAGCGTTTATCAGGCGTTTATAAATAAAATTGATCCGAATGGAATTTTGATTATCAATCGCGATGATATAAATATCAGAAAGTTGCGTTTACCGGCCTGTAAGGTTTTTAGCTTTGGCGCGAGCGCTGATGCTGACGCGCAAATTAAAAATTTGCGCCATGAAAATGGTTTGCAAAAATTTAATGTAATATTTCAGGGTCGCGATTTGGGTGAATTTGTTTTGAATATTCCTGGCCGTTTTTATTTATACAATGCTTTGGCGGCCATTACGTTTTGTTTAGCGATTAATGTGGCGCTTGGTATTTTGAAAAAAGCAATTGCTGATTACAAAGGAATTTGGCGCAGATTTGAAATGATTAAGAATGATGATATTGCGGTAATTTCGGACTATGGACACCATCCAACCGCTGTCAGCGGCACAATTGAAACTTTGAAACAGGCATATCCATTGCGCAGATTGGTCGTTGTTTTTCAGCCGCATCAATATGACCGAACAAAAAAGTTGTTCAAGCAGTTTGTTGAATCGTTGCAAGGCGCGGACGTGCTGATTTTGCCAGAAGTTTATGATGTTGCAGGACGAGAAGAGAATAAAAGCGTTGGTTCAAAAGATTTGGCAGAAGCAGTGAAAAAAGAATTTGGAAAACGCGAGGTTTATTATTGTGAAAATTTGCAGCAGACAGTTGAAAAAGTAAATTCAATGCTGCGCAAGGGCGATGTCGTTCTGGTAATGGGCGCCGGGGATGTGTATGTGATAAGTCAAAATGTAAATTATGATTTGCGTAAAAGAAAATGAACCGTTGGCAAAATACACGACCTTTAAAATCGGCGGGCCAGCTAAATTTTTTATTGAAGTTGATTCTGCTGATTTGTTGGTTGAGGCTATACAATGGGTCAAGAAGAACAATAAAAAATTTTTTGTCATTGGCGCTGGAAGCAATTTGTTAATTGATGACAAAGGATTTGACGGATTAATTATTCGGTTAAACGGCGGTGAAATTAAAATCGCGGACAACCAAGTCAAAGCTTTTGCTGGCGCCTCGTTGGCCGCGATGATCCGCAAAACCATTGAAGCCGGTTTAACCGGCTTGGAATTTGCCGCGAATATTCCTGGCGCCGTCGGCGGCGCCGTGCGCGGCAACGCAGGCGCTTACGGAAAAGGCGTTGGTGCTTTTGTTGAAAAAGTTGAGGCATTGTTTGTTGATACCATGGAGTTGAAATGGTTGTCGCGCGAAGAATGCGAGTTTGGTTACCGCGATTCTTTGTTTAAAAAGAAAGATGGTATAATAATTGTGAACGTGGAGTTTAAATTGCCGCGCGCCGAAGTTGACCCTGCACAAACGTTAGCGCTGATTCAAAAAGAATGGAACGAGCGGCAGCTAAAACAGCCATTAGAATATCCAAGCGCTGGCTGTGCGTTTGTAAATATTGAAGCAACTAATGGGAAAATAGCAGCAGGAGGATTGATTGAAAAATGCGGATTAAAAGGTAAAAAAATCGGCGGTGCGCAAATTTCAGAAAAACACGCGAACTTCATTATTAATGTTGATAATGCGAAAGCAGAAGATGTTATTGCGCTGATAGCGCTGGTTAAGGATACGGTTAAACAACGATTCGGGGTTGAGTTAAGAGAGGAAATACAGTATTTGAATTTTTAATTTCTAATTTTAAATCAAGGATTAATGTTTAAATGTTCTAATGTTTTAAAAATTAAGATTTCGAAATTCATTAAAAATTTAAAATTCAAAAATTGAAAATTTATTTATATAACTATGCCCCTAAACATCAAAACCACAAATTTTGATTTACGCGAAGACCTCAAGGCATTGGTTCGTGAAAAAATGAACGGCCTGGAAAAATTTTTCAACAACATTCAGCAAATTGACGTGGAAGTTGGAAAAACGACAAAAGGCCAGCAAAAGGGAAACATTTTTTTCTGCGAAATAAATTTGAGCGTGCCGAAAAAATTGATTCGGTATAGGCATGATGCGCGGGATGTTTCAGTAGCAATTACTGGCGCGAAAAAGGGGATTCAGATTGAGATAAAAAAATATAAAGAGAAATCAAAATAGCAGGGTAGGCTGGTAGCTTGTAGACGGAAAAGAAAATGGCCGGGGACGTTTCGTCACCGGCCGTTTTTGTTGCTGAAATTCGCGATTGCCGCAAGCGCTTGTTTTGTTTTTTGCTGCGCTGCGTCAATTTTATTGATCAGCCCTGCAATCAGTTGTCGCGCTCGTGGATTCAGCGAAATGTGCCTTTCCCTAAACCATTTGTTCGCAGTGCTTCTGTCGTGCCAAGTTAGCACGCAAAAGTACTGGTAGTTTTGCCATTTGCTTGTTGGAACGTTGTAATGGCAACTACCAGTAACGAGATTGTATCGCCACGCGATCCAGATGCAGATTACAATGTAGGGAATTACAACGTAAACCGTTGGGATCACGAACACCATGATTAGCGTCCGCAACAGTCCCATTTTAATCCGAACGATTCGGCAAAAATGCCACCACCAAAGTAAGTTGAAAATGAACGAGAAAGCAAGCCAGACAGCGTATCCGAGGGCAATGCCCTTGGCAATGCGAAAAAGCTCTTCCATTGGGCGCCCCCCCATAGTTGAAATGTCAAATGTCAAATAACAAATGTCAAAGTGTGGTACTGGAAAAGTTTAGCAGATTTTTTACATTTTGGAAAGATGGGTGCTTGTTTTTTGCCGTCCAGAATGCTATGATTGTTAAAATTCTTAATTCCCAACCTTAATTGAAAATTAGAAATTGAAAATTGAAAATTGTCTTAGACTATGTCTTTTTTATCAAAAATATTTGGCGATTCCAATGCCAAAGAAATCGCAAAACTTCAATTGATTGTTGACCAAATAAATTCGTTGGAACCGGATTTTGAAAAAATGACTGCTGACGAATTGAAAAATAAAACACTAGAATTTAAAGAACGGCGCAGGCTCGGGGCAACGCTTGACGATATTTTAACAGAGGCGTTCGCAGCGTGCCGCGAGGCATCAAAACGAACAATTGGTTTGCGACATTTTGACGTTCAATTGATTGGTGGCGTTGTTTTGCATCGCGGCCAAATTGCTGAAATGAAAACGGGCGAAGGAAAAACATTGGTCGCGACTTTACCGCTTTATCTGAATGCGCTTACAGCGGAAGGTTGCCACGCGGTGACTGTCAATGATTATTTGGCGCGGCGCGATTGCGGATGGATGGGACCGATTTTTTCAGCGCTCGGAATTACCGTGGCAGTCATTATTCATGAAACAGCTTTTGTTTTTGACCCTGAATTTATTGGTCAAGAAACTGATCCGCGGTTAGTGCATTTGCGGCCAATAACACGGCAGGAAGCGTATGCGGCTGACATCACATATGGAACAAACAATGAATTTGGTTTTGATTATTTGCGTGACAACATGGCAACCTCTTTGGAACAAATGGTTCAGCGGACACAGAATTACGCGATAGTTGATGAAATTGATTCCATATTAATTGACGAGGCGCGCACGCCATTGATAATTTCCGCGCCAGCAGAAGAATCCGCAAAAATGTATCAGCAATTTGCGAAAATTGTTCCGCGGTTGCAAGAAAATGTTGATTATAATATTGATGAAAAAATGCGGGCAGTTGCATTGACTGACGATGGCATTAAACACATTGAGAAAATTTTAGGGCTTGGAAATATTTACACCGAAGGCGGCATTCAGCTTGTGCATCATTTAGAGCAGGCTTTGCGCGCCAATACTTTGTTCAAGCGCGACCGCGATTATATTGTCAAAAATGGCGAGGTGATTATCATTGATGAGTTTACAGGCAGGTTGATGCATGGCCGCAGATATTCAGAGGGTTTGCATCAGGCAATTGAGGCAAAAGAAAATGTTGAGGTGAAAAAAGAAAGCTTGACGCTGGCAACGGTCACTTTGCAAAATTATTTTCGTTTGTATAAAAAATTGTCTGGCATGACAGGAACGGCAATAACCGAAGCAGAGGAATTTCATAAAATTTATAAATTGGAAGTTGTCGGAATTCCGACAAATGAACCAATGGTGCGTAAAGATTTGTCTGACAAAATTTTCGCGACAGAACTTGGAAAATTCAAAGCGGTTGTGCAACAAGTTAAAGAACTTAATCAAAGCGGCCAGCCGGCTTTAATCGGAACGATTTCAATTGAGCGCAATGAATTGTTGAGCCGTTTGTTGGAAAATGCCGGAATCGCGCATCAGGTTTTGAACGCGAAAAATCATGAAAAAGAAGCGCAAATTATTGCGCAGGCCGGCCGCTTAGGAGCCGTCACGCTTGCAACAAATATGGCGGGTCGCGGTGTTGATATTATTTTAGGCGGCGACCCGCGCAGTTTTGGTAGCGACGAAACAGCAATTGCAAATTGGCGCGCTGAACACAACAAAGTTGTTGAATTGGGCGGTTTGTTTATTCTTGGAACTGAGCGTCATGAAGCTCGCAGAATTGATAATCAATTGCGCGGCCGTTCCGGCCGCCAAGGCGACCCGGGCGTTTCGCAATTTTTCATTTCTCTGGAAGATGATTTGATGCGGATTTTTGGTTCTGACAGAATCAAAAGTTTGATGAAAACTTTTGGTTTGCCAGAAGATACGCCCTTGGAAAACCGCATGGTTTCGCGCGCCATTGAGTCAGCGCAGCATCGCGTTGAGGGTTATAATTTTGATATTCGCAAACATTTGGTTGAATATGACGATGTTTTGAACAAACAAAGAGAAATGATTTACAAACGTCGCTGCGAAGTTTTGTCAGCTTTCAAAAATGAGCCGACAAAATTGCGCGCTATGATTTGGGAAATGATTAGTGATGAATTAAATCAAATTGTTTCGTTTCATACCGCGAGCGAAGACCAGACGCAGTGGAATTTGAAAGAAATTGCTGAAGTTGCGAATACGATTTTTAATGTTGACGCGAAAAAATTGGAATCTGATTTGCATACCGCTGAAAAATTGGCAGGCGACAAGCAGATGGACGCGACAGCTCGCACCGAAGTTATTAATTATTTGGAAAAATTGGCAAAAGAGCAATATGATTTGTTGGTTCAAAGTATTGCCAATGATGAGCAAACGTGGCTTATTGAAAAAGAGTTGATGGCTCGGGCTATTGACAATCTTTGGGTTGAGCATTTGAGCGCGATTGATATGTTGCGAACCGGAATCGGTTTGCGCGGATATGGCCAGCGCGACCCGTTGATTGAGTATAAGCGCGAGGCGTATGACATGTTTGTTCAGCTTTTGAATTTGATAAATAAGCAAATTGTTTATTCAATATTTAAAATTGGCCCGGGCGTGAGCATTGCAAAGTCAGTGATTGAAAATAGTCAGGCGCAGGAATTTGGTGCCGGTGCGTCAGGGCAATTTGCAGAAGGGCAAGTTCAACCAGCCTTTGCCACGGCTACGGCTGGCAAGCCAACTGCGGTGGCAAAACGTTTGCGCACAGTAAGCGGCGATAAAGTTGGACGAAACGATCCATGCCCATGCGGCTCCGGCAGGAAATACAAAAAATGCCATGGAGCTTAACGCGAGGGAGGAACATGAATAAGTTGAGTCTCGCCTTGCCGAAGTCTTGACGGAGGCAGGTGTGGTTCGGGCAAGAAATATAAAAAGTGCTGTGGGGTCTAATAATTGTGCGCGAAGCCCCCGCCATAAGCGGGCAGGCAGATTGCCACTCTGCCCGGGGCGGATCGCAATGACAGATTAACAAATTTAAAATATGCAAAAAATTATTATCGCGTCAGGGCCAGTCATTGTTGAGAATGGAAAAGTTTTGTTGAACAAACACGGAAATGACGATTTTTGGAAATTCTGCGGCGGCAGAATTGAAAATTTTGATGAGAATTTAGAAGAAGCTGCAAAGCGGGAAGTAAAAGAAGAAATGGGCGTTGATGTTGAAATAATTGACCCGACTCCGTTTTTGCTTTACGCCAGCAAAAAATTGTTGGATGACCGCATTGATGTTATCTTGGTACATTTTAACGCAAAGCGAATTGGCGAAATTAAAGTTGGGGAAGATATCAGAGAATGGAAATGGATTGCATTGGAGGATTTGCAAAAAGAATTGTTAGCGCCGAATATTTTGCCGACACTAAAACATTTTGGTTATCTGCGGGATTAGTATAATGGCAGTACGCTTGCTTCCTCAGCCGTCGCTTTGTCTGCGCGAGTGTAGTACAGTGGCAGTATGCCAGCTTCCCAAGCTGGAGAGGCGGGTTCGATTCCCGTCACTCGCTTAGACAAAGCTATGGCGGGCAAGCAAGCTTGAGGCGGGGCGATTTTCGCATCCCGCTTCGTTGATATTATTATTGCGTTTGTTGTAGAAAAGTATTAAAATGGTCATTGATATAAAATTTTGAATTTTGAATTTCGAATCAAATCTGAATGTTTGAATGTTAGAATGTTAGAATGTTTCGGATTTCGATATTCGGATTTTTAATTTCTATAATTTATGGACAAATTAAGTTCTCGGACAAAAGTAAGGTTTGGCGTGGTTGCCATTTTGGTAGTGGCTGTATTGCTGGGGCTTACTGTTTATCCAAATGGTTTTAACAAAACCATGGACGTGGTGAACAAAAAAATCGGCACAGAATTTCCGCATTGGTTCGCAAAACCATTTCATCTTGGCTTGGATTTGGCAGGCGGAATCCAGCTTGTTTACGAAGCTGACATGTCAAAAATTCCAGCGGGTGATCAGGCAAGCGCGATTGACGGCGTGCGCGATGTGATTGAACGCCGCGTGAACGCTCTTGGCGTCGCGGAGCCATTGATTCAGACAAATCAGGCGCAGGGTAAATGGCGCATCATTGTTGAGCTTCCGGGAGTGCAGGATGTTGATTTGGCAATGAAAACAATCGGAGAAACGCCGCTGTTGGAATTTAAAGAAAAAAATGAACAGCTACAACGTGAGTTAACATGGCAAGAAAAAAATGACATTGCAAAATATAATAAAGACGCAAAAGCAGAAGCGCAAATTGTTTTGGCAAAGGCATCGAAAGGCGAAGATTTTGTTTCTTTAGTCACGCAATATTCTGACGATGCTGCCACAAAAGCGTTGGAAGGAAATCTCGGCTACATTAAAATGGGCGGCGCTGATAACAGTTTGGTTTTGGCCGTTGAAAAATTGGCAGTCGGAACCGTCGCGCCAAAGGTTGTAGAGTTTGACGAGAACTTGCAAATTGTTAAATTGTTGAATAAGCGCGACGGTGATAAAGAAATTCAAGCCAGTCATATTTTGATTTGTTACAAAGGATCTGATAAATGCACAAAAGAGCGCACAAAAGAAGACGCGAAAAAATTGATTCAGGATTTGCAAAAACAGGCAACGCCTCAAAATTTTAGCGAATTAGCAAAGAAAAATTCTGATGACCCGGGCGCTGCAAATGGCGGTGATTTGGGATGGTTTAGCAAAGGGCAAATGGTTCCAGAATTTGAAAAAGAAGTTTTTGCAATGAAAATTGGGACGATTTCCGATATTGTTGATACGCAATTTGGTTATCATTTGATTTACAAAGTCAACGAAAGGTACATTCCTGAATATCAAGTTGCGCGCATATTGATTGATAAAAAAACAGCAGCTGAAGTTTTGCCGTCAAAAGAAGATTGGTTGTTTACTGGCTTGACTGGCAGACAATTGAAAAACGCGGTTGTGAATTTTGACCAAACAACCGGCGTGGCAGAAGTTTCTCTGGAATTTAATCAAGAAGGCGCTGCATTGTTCGCGAAAATAACTGCTAAAAACGTAGGAAAACCGCTCGCAATATTTTTGGATGGTCAGCCAATTAGCGCGCCGACCGTTTCAGAAGAAATCAAAGAGGGCAAAGCGCGCATTACTGGAAACTTTGGCTTGGACGAAGCAAAATTGCTTGTCCAACGTTTAAATGCTGGCGCTTTGCCAGTTCCAATTATTTTGATCGGACAAGAAGTTGTCGGCGCGTCTCTGGGCAGCGAATCTGTGAATAAAAGTGTTTATGCCGGACTTTTGGGATTATTGGCAGTTATCATTTTCATGATATTTTACTATCGCGTACCGGGCATATTGGCTTCGATCGCCTTGCTCGTATATGGTTCATTGGTATTGTTCTTGTTTAAAATAATTCCGATTACAATCACATTGGCAGGTATTGCTGGTATTGTGATGTCAATCGGTATGGCCGTTGACGCGAATGTTTTGATATTTGAAAGGTTGAAAGAAGAACTGCGGCTTGGCAAACCATTGCACGTCAGTTTGGAAGAAGCGTTCAAACGCGCGTGGCCATCAATCCGCGACAGCAATGTTTCAACATTGATTTCCTGTTTTGTTTTGGCGTGGCTTGGAACGAGCGTTATTAAAGGATTTGCCATCACATTGTTTATCGGCGTTGTTGTCAGTATGTTTTCGGCAATTACTGTGTCCAGATTATTGTTAAAGCTTTTTGTTAATCCTGCAAAGCCGCCAAAAAGTTTGTGGTGGTATGGCATAAAAAGAAATATCAAATAACAAATATCAAATTTATGTATAGGATTATTCAAAGGCGGAAATTATGGTTTACGGTGTCTGGTGCATTATTTATTGCGGCCATTGTGATTATTGCAACATGGGGTTTGAAGTTTAGCATTGATTTTACTGGCGGCGGTTTTATGGAAGTAAAATTTAAAACAGAGCGGCCGTCAGTTGTTGAACTTCAAAAACAAATTGACGAATTAAAACTTTCCAGTGCGGCGCAATTACAGCCAGTTGGCGATGACAGCTTTTCAATTCGTTTTGCTGCGACTGACGCGAAAACGCATCAGCAAATTTTGGACAAGCTGGAAGCAACGTACGGAAAGGACAAAATTCAGGAAAATCGTTTTGAGGCAATCGGGCCAGTGATTGGCAAGGAACTGCGCACAAAAGCGATTTATTCCATTATCATTGTTTTGATAGCCATTATTTTGTATATTGCGTACGCGTTTAGAAAGTTGTCCTGGCCTGTCGCGTCTTGGAAATATGGTGTTATTGCGGTTATTGCATTGGTGCATGACATAATGATTCCAATTGGCATTTTTGCGGTGTTGGGTCATTATCTTGGCGTTGAAATCGGGTTGCCATTTGTGGCTGCGCTTTTGACTGTGCTTGGTTATTCGGTTAATGACACAATTGTTGTTTTCGACCGCGTGCGCGAAAAACTATTGCGTTCAGGAAGCAGGGACTTTGAGGACTTGGTAAATCAGAGCGTGAATGAAACGTTGGCGCGTTCATGCAACACAACATTGACAACGATTTTGGCATTGTTGGCAATTTGTTTGTTTGGCGGTCAAAGCATAAGATATTTTTCGCTAGCATTGTTGATTGGAATCTTGTTTGGAGCATATTCTTCAATATTTGTCGCCAGCCCGCTTTTGGTCGTTTGGGAGCGATTGCAGAAAAAATAAATTTTATAATGTAGAGAAGTATTAAAAAATGGCTTATTTCAGCCATTTTTTGATATTGCAAAAACTATTGACTCATTTTTAAAAAAGTGATAAATTAGTTCATAGATATCTTAACTTATTATCTTTGTTATGGAAAACGGAACAAAAATCAATTTTAGCGCGGTTTTTGCAAAACTGTTGCAATCGCTCAATGAACGTGAGCAAGAAGTTTTACGTAGACGGTATCAGCTGACAAGTGATTTGGATGATTACCAGACCTTGCAAGAGATTGGTAATATGTACAAAATCACCCGCGAGCGCGTGCGTCAGATTGAAAATGAGGGGGTTAGAAAATTGAGAGAAGCAGCGCGAGCAGCACAGTTTGCTGAAGATTTGCAAAGCGTTGTTTCGCATTTGCATCGCTTTTTGGAACGGCACGGCGGTTTGGCAAATGAAGATTATTTGATGGAGAATTTTATTTTGCCCAGCCATGACCTTGAGCCATATCATTCGCAAGCATACTTGTTCACGATTGACCAGTTGGTTGATAGCGTGGAAAAAGTTTCTGATAGCGAACATTTTCCAGATTTTTGGAAATTGTCTGATTTTAACCACGGATTGGTTGAAGATGTTTTTAACAAAGTTGCGGCTGAATTGGAAGCCAGCAAGGTTCCGTTTGACCGCGCAGCATTGATGCAGGCAATTAAGAAAAATGTTGGTGCAGAACACAAGCAACACTTTGGCCAATTGATTTCAAAGCATCAGGATTTGGACGAAGACGCATTGCTGAACACTTATGTGGATTTTTCAAAATCAATCAAAGGAAATATTTTGGGCGAATATGGTATGTCTCATTGGGACAATATTTTGCCAAAGCGCTTGGGCGATAAAATTTATTTGGTTTTAAAACGAACTGGACAGCCGTTGCATTTTAATGAAATCGCTGAACAGGTTAATGGTTCTGATTTTCCCGGCAAAAAAGTTTGCCCAGCGACAATTCATAATGAATTGATTTTCAATGACAAATTTGTTTTGGCAAATCGCGGCTATTACGCGTTAAAAGAATGGAATCTTATTGGCGGAACCGTTGGTGATTTGATTGTGCGCGTTTTGCGCGAAGCTGGTAGTCCGATGACGCTAAAAGAAATCTGCACTAAAGTTTTGGAATTGCGTCCGGTTAATCAGACAACAGTTTATTTGACATTGCTTAATAATAAACGGGGATTGTTCAATCGCGTTGACAAGGGTGTTTTTGGATTGAATCAATAAATTTGGATTGAAAAAAATATACACAGAGGCGCGCAACTTCGTTGCGCGCCTTTTGTTATTTTGTGATATAATGATAAAGATAATGACAAATACCATAATGGGAAATTAGTAATTGGAAATTGGTAATTTCTAACTATGCCGTGGATAATTCAATTAAATTTTTCTTGGCTTGATTTGGCTAACAAGTCATTTTTGGAATTGATTTGGTATTTTATCGCGAATGGCGGATGGATTTTGCTGGCAATGGTTTGTGCGTGGGGTAGCTGGAAATATTGGGTTTTTTGGAGACAAGGACTTTTCGCGTCAAAGCAAAGCTATGTTTTTCTTGCCATAGACATTCCCAAAAATAACATACAATCTCCAAAAGCAGTGGAAAATATGTTTGCCACCATTGCGGGTTCGCATACGCCGACAGATTGGTGGGAAAAATACATGAAGGGTGAGTTTCAGATCGGTTTTAGTTTTGAGATTATCAGCATTGATGGGCATATTCAATATGTCATCAGGACACCTGTGCCATTTCGTCAGCTGGTTGAGGCCTCAATTTACTCGCAATATCCAGAAGCAGAAATTACTGAAGTTGAGGACTATACTTTGGCAATGGATATAAAATTTCCGCATGATGAATATAACTTGTGGGGTTCTGATTTGGATTTGTACGCGCCAGATTATTTGCCAATCAGGACATATCCTGAATTTGAACACCAGTTGAGTCAGGAAATTAAGGACCCGCTCGCAGCAGTTCTTGAGGTAATGGCAACTTTTGGACCGGGCGAGCAGCTTTGGTTCCAGATTTTCGCGGCGCCGGCTGATGTTGGTTGGGAAGCCAAAGGAATTAAGCGCATTAATCAACTTTTGGGCAAAAAAGAAGAAAGTAATAAGAATTTGTTGGATAAAATTACCGACGTTCCGCTTAATGTTTTGACAATGGCGAGCGATCAGATTTTGGGCGTTTCAGAGCCGGAAAAGAAAAAAGAAGAACGGATGATGTACTTTTTGCCGCCTATTGAAAAAGCAGAAGTGGACATGATACAGAAAAAAGTAAGCAAGGTTGGATATAATTGTAAAGCCCGCATGATTTATGTTGCTAAAAAAGAAGTATTTAAAAAGGGGCTTGGAGTGTCTGGAACGTTTGGTTCTTTGAAGCAGTTTTCCATTTTGGGCGGCAATGGTTTTAAGCCGGGCGCGAACAAAACAAGGGCATTGTTTTTTAAGAATTTACGTTTGCCAATAATGCAAAACAGAATTTTGGAGGTTTACAAAAAGCGCAACCCTGATACGGGCAAGGGACTTTATACATTGAACATTGAAGAATTGGCCAGTCTTTATCATTTCCCTTACATGGAAGTTAAGGCCGCGACATTAAAGAAAGTTGATAGCAAAAAAGTGAGCGCGCCAATCGGACTGCCGATTGATGAGGGACTTGCGCCGAAAAAAATACCAGCGGAATTGTTAGTTGAAGAGCCCTTGATAGTAGAAAAAATACCGATTGTTGATTATGATGATGACTATTTTGAAAGCAGATTTGCAAAAGATAAAACAGGGAAAGCTGATAGAGAGAGAAAAGAGAAGATTATGGAAAGTATGCGGCAGGAGAAAAAGTAAATTTCGAATTTCGAATTTTGAATGAATTTTGAAATCTGAAATCTGAATTTTGAAACATTCAAATATTTATACATTCAACATTGATTCAAAATTTAAAATTAAAAATTCAAAATTTTTTATATGTCTAATGATATAACATTTTTTGCAGAAACAGATTTTCGCGACCAGCGGCAAAAATTTGGCATAAAAAAAGACGACCGCCGCCGGCATATTTATATTGTCGGAAAAACTGGCGTTGGCAAATCAAATTTGCTGGAAAACATGGCTTACAATGACATTGTCAATGGCGAAGGGGTTTGTTTTGTTGACCCGCACGGAGATTCTGCGGAAAAATTGCTAAAATGCATTCCTTCAAACCGCGTCAATGATGTAATCTATTTTAATCCGGCTGATTTGGACTATCCAATTGCGTTTAATGTTTTGGAAAAGGTTGAATCAAAATATCGGCATTTAATCGCGTCCGGTTTGGTTGGAGTGTTTAAAAAAATCTGGGCTGATAGCTGGGGGCCTCGTTTGGAATATTTGTTGAGAAATGCAATTCTCGCGTTGCTGGATTATCCGGATAGCACATTGCTTGGAGTGAACAGAATGCTTGTTGATAAAGAATATCGGAAAAAAGTAATCGCCAAGATTGCTGACCCAGTTGTAAAGGCCTTTTGGGTTGATGAATTTTCAAAATATAATCAGCAGTTTTTGGTTGAGGCAATTGCGCCTATCCAAAACAAGGTTGGCCAATTTTTATCCACGTCATTGATTAGAAATGTTGTCGGACAAGTCAAATCCAGTTTGGATTTGAGAAAAGTGATGGATGAGAAAAAGATTTTGATATTAAATTTGTCAAAGGGACGAATTGGAGAAGACGCGTCTGGTTTGTTGGGCGCGATGATAATTACGAAATTGCAGCTCGCGGCAATGAGCCGCGTTGATGTGCCAGAAAGTCAGCGCCCGGATTTTTATTTGTACGTTGATGAATTTCAGAATTTTGCGACAGAGTCATTTGCCAATATTTTGTCAGAAGCCAGAAAATATCATCTTAATCTGACAATTGCCAATCAATACATAAAACAACTTGATGAAACTGTGTGGTGGGCAGTGCAGGGCAATGTTGGCACGTTAATTGTCTTTCGTGTGGGAGCGGCTGACGCAGAAGAACTGATTAAGGAGTTTGAGCCGCGGTTCATTGAAGAGGATTTGGTGAATTTACCAAAATATCATATTTATTTGAAGTTGATGATTGATGGAGTGGCGTCAGAGCCATTCAGCGCACTTGTGTTGCCGCCTATTACCCAAGTTTCAGGCAATGAGGAAAAAGTCATCCGCGTTTCGCGTGAACGATACAGCACGCCGCGGGAAATAGTTGAGGAAAAAATAACTCGATGGAGCGGAGTTGAGACAGAAGCAATGCTGGAGCAATTAGAAAAAAAGCTACAGAGCGGCGAAACCAAAAAGAAAAATGATGCGCCGGCCGATGAAATTGTTAAGGTTTCGCAATGCGATGGTTGCGGCCAAAAGACCAAAATAAACTTTGAACCAACATCTAGCAGGCCAGTATTTTGCAAGGAGTGTTTGAAAGAATATCGGCGCCAGCAAGCGCTTTTGCGGCAAGGCAAAAAGATTAGATTGGACTTGGAAAAAGATTCCACAATAAAAAAAATTAAAGCAATCGTTTTAAAAGAAGCAGGCATTAAATGAAATGACAAAAGTCAAATTACAAATGTCAAACCAATGTCAAAATCCAAATGTCAAATTTAATCATTTGAAATTTGGATTTGATTTGTTATTTGACCTTTGATATTTGACATTTTTTCAGTATGCGCATCAAATTCTGTGGAGCGGCTAAGAGTGTAACTGGTTCTAGCCATTTGCTTACAATCAACGATAAGAAAATTTTGTTGGATTGTGGAATGGTGCAGGGCGGTGACAGAAAGATAGCTCGTGAACGCAACGAGAAATTTTTATTTTCACCAGCAGAGGTTGATGCTGTAATTTTGTCGCACGCGCACATTGACCATTCTGGAAATTTGCCAACGCTGGTTAAAGCCGGGTTCCGCGGAAAAATTTATTCAACAATTGGAACAAAGGATTTGGTAAAAGTTTTGCTGGAAGATTCTGCGTATATTCAGGAGCAGGATGCCGATTTTATTTTGCGACACTTTGGGCAAAGAGCGGTCCCGCTTTTTCAAGTTGATGACGTGAAAGCAGTTATGCGGTTGTTTCAGACATTTGAATATGGCGAAAAATTCGCTCCGATTGAAAATGTTTCCGCGACTTTTTTTGACGCTGGCCATGTGTTAGGCTCTGCCATTGTTTCGTTGGATATTAAGGAAAAAACTAGCAAAACTTCGCTTGTTTTTACAGGTGATTTGGGCAGAAAAAATATGCCGATATTGAACGACCCGTATCAAATTGTGGCAGCTGACACATTAATCACTGAAAGCACATACGCTTCGCATATCCATGATTCTTTTTCCAATGTTCATGAAGAATTAACATGGATTATTAATGATGTGGTAAAGCGTGGCGGTAAAATTTTGATACCTGGTTTTTCGCTGGAGCGCACGCAGGAATTAGTTTATGTTTTGCATGAGCTTTATGAAGATGGAAAAATTCCGCAGATTCCGATTTTTGTTGACAGTCCGTTGTCATCTAAAATTTCGGCCGTGTTTAACAAACACCAGAAATATTATGACAAAGAAACGTGCATAAAATTTTTAAATAAGAAAAAAAGCCCATTTTATTTTCGCGGATTGAATTACACAGAAGATAAAGAAGCGTCAAAGAAAATAAATGAGGTAAAAGAACCATGCATTATTATTGCTGCGTCTGGAATGTGCGAAGCTGGCCGCATTTTGCATCATTTGCGCCATAACATTGAAAATCCAAAGACATTGATTTTGGTTGTCGGATTTATGGCGGCCGGCACGCTGGGCCGCGATATTGTTGAGGGCCGGCCGCGCGTCAAAATTTTTAAAGAATGGTTTCGCAACCGCGCCGAAGTTGTTGTGATGAATGCTTTTTCCGCGCACGCTGACAAATTAGAACTTTTGGAATATATAAAAAAGATTAAAGGTTTGAAAAAGATTTTTGCGGTTCATGGCGAAGCGACCGAGTGCGCTGTTTTGCGCGATAATATTTATTCAATTAATAAATTCGGCGGGAAAATAATTGTGCCAGAATATGGCAATGAATTTGAAATATAAAAATTTGATTCAGGAAGATTTTGAGCAAATAAAAAGCATAAAAATTCAGGGCGCGACCAAGGTCGCGCTGACAATTGGCCGCGCGTTATCGCATTACGCGCGGCAAGGTGAATTTTATTGTTATAAAGATTTTCTTGAACAATTAAAACTGGCTGGAAAATATTTATTGTCAGCGAGAGCAACAGAACCAATGGCTGACAATGTGACAGAATTTATTTTTTTCAGATTGAAAAACGATCGCCATTTGACCGTTGAACAAGGAGCCAAAACCGTTGAAAAAGCAGTCAAGGATTTTGAAAAAATGGCGCAAGCAAATGAAAAGCATATTATTAGCGCCGGTGTAAATTTAATTCAGCGCGGGGACAGAATTTTCACGCATTGCCATTCGTCAACCGTTGTAAATATTTTGAAAAGCGCGAAAAAGAAAAAAATTGAAGTTGTGCAAACTGAAACGCGGCCGCTGTTGCAGGGACATAAAACCGCTACAGAATTAGTTGCTGCTGGTATTAAGGATACGTTGATTGTTGATTCTGCTGGCGCGTCCCTGCTAAACCAGCGCGGCCGCGATAAAATTGATAAAATAATTTTGGGCTGCGACGGTATTACAATTGACGGCGGTTGCGTTAATAAAGTGGGAAGCTATGGCTTGGCTGTGGCAGCGAAAGAAAATAACATTCCGCTTTACATTGCCACACAAGCATTGAAAATAAACGAAGATGTCAGAAAAATTCAGATGTTGAAAATTGAAAAGCGCGACGAAAAAGAAGTTTGGCCAAACGCGCCAACAGGGTTGAATATTGAAAATCCGGCATTTGATCGCGTGCCAGCTGAATTGATTATTGGCTACATTACTGAATTTGGAATTTTAAAACCAAGCAGATTGATAAAAAAGATTTTGCAGCATTATAAGTGGTTGATACAGTAGTATGATAAAAACAATTGTTTTTGATTTATATAATGTTCTTTATCCATATACAGATGAAGCGGAATTTGTTGTCGCTGATTTGCGGGCGCGTGGAAAAAAATTAGCGGCCATTTCTTCAATGTAAGCTGCAAAAATTAATGAAATCGCAATGAAATATGACATCCGTATTGTTTTGAGCGCGCAAGATACGGCATATTCCAAACGCGATCCAGAATTGTATAAATTTTTTCTGGATAAGTTTGGATTAAAAGCCGACGAGTGTTTGTTTGTTGATGATGAAATAGAAAAAATTGCAGCAGCGGAAAAAGCCGGACTAAAAACGTGGTTGTTAACAAAAAGTAAATCCTTGAGCGAATCGCTACGGCATGTTTAAATTCGACAAGTAATAAATTCGAAATCCGAATATCGAAATACTAAACAAATTAGAAATCCGAAATCAGAATGTTCCAAACATTGGAAAATTCGTGCTTCGCTCGCCTCGCTAACGCTATGGCGTAGCGGGTGCTTGTTTCGTATTTCGGATTTCGTGCTTCGAATTTTTAATAATATTATGGCATTTTATTTAACAGCGAAAAAATTGGATTTTGAAACGGGCGGGATTTTGGTTGCTGCGTTGAACGAAGAAGAGGCAGAGCTTTTTGGTATTCGGCCAGGGGATATGGTTCGTTTGCAATGGGGCAAAAAGCACAGCTTGACCGTCATTGCTGATTACGCGGCAAAGGATGTGGCAACCGGGCAGATTGGTTTGTTTAAAGATGTTTGGAAAAAACACGAAATCAAAAATGGCGAAGAAATAACAATGACCTTGGAATCGCGGCCATTGTCCATTGAAACAATTAAGAAAAAACTTTTTGGCAAGCCAGCGACATATGAAGAAATGTCAGCGATTATAAAAGATATTGTGAGTGGTCGGTTGGGAGAAGTTGAAATGACTTATTTTGTCGCGTCTGGCTATGTGCGGCCATATTCTGACAATGAACTTTTTTATCTGACTAAGGCAATGGCAGAGACCGGCGAAAAATTCAATTTGCCGGTTAAAGTTGTTGATAAACATTCTGTTGGCGGCATTCCGGGCAATCGCATCACGCCAATAGTTGTTTCAATTATCGCGTCTTTGGGTTTGGTTATTCCAAAAACCTCATCGCGCGCAATTACTTCGCCAGCAGGAACTGCGGACACCATGGAGGTTTTGTGCCCAGTGTCGTTTGACATGAAACAAATCAAAAAAATCATCAAAAAAACAGGCGCGTGCTTGGTTTGGGGCGGGGGCTTGAATATGGCGCCGGCTGATGATAAGATTATCAAAGTGTGCCATCCGCTCGCGCTTGAGCCATATGATAAAATGATTGTGAGCATTATGGCAAAAAAAGTTGCGACTGGCGTTGATTATTTGGTAATAGATATGCCAGTTGGTCCGACCGCGAAAATTAAAAAAATGAAAATCGCAAACATGCTGGAACGTAGATTTGTCGCGCTTGGTAAAAAGTTTAAAATGAAAGTTAAGGTTGTCAAAACCAAAACATTGGAGCCGGTTGGCAGGGGAATTGGGCCGGCTTTGGAGGCGCGCGATTTGATGCGGGTTTTGCAACAGCACGAATTGCGGCCAAGAGATTTGGAAGACAAAGCAATTAAATTGGCAGGCAAGTTGTTGGAGCTAAAAGGTTTTTGTAAAAAAGGAGCTGGTAAAAAAATCGCCAAACAACAATTGAAAAATGGCGCCGCTGCGAAAAAGATGAGCCAGATTATCGCGGCGCAAGGAGGAAATAAGGATATAAATTCTGAAGAAGTTGTCAGCGGCGCGCTACGTTATGAAATTCACGCGCACAAAAGCGGTCGCATTATCGCGGTGAACAACAAGGCAATAAAACAGTTGTGCGTGAACTTAGGCGCGCCGACGGACAAATTGGCTGGAATGCATTTGCACGCGCGGATTGGCGATAGAATTAAGAAAGGCGATAAATTGTTCACGCTTTACTCAAGCAGCAAAGCACGAAGAAAACTGGGTATTATTGCGGCAAGTAAATTGGAAATATTGAGTATTAAATAAATTTTGAATTTCGAATTTTTAATTTTGAATCAATGTTGAATGTCTTAATGTTTCAAAATTTAAATTTC
>JACRDX010000048.1 GCA_016212745.1 Candidatus Falkowiibacteriota bacterium
GTACAAATTACAAATGTCAAATCAAATCCAAATAACAAATATCAAAACTTAACATTTGACATTAAGATTTTGACATTTATTTGTCATTTGATATTTGATATTTGAAATTAACAAATCTATGCTCTTGTTTGATTACATCTTACTCGGTGCCTTGCTGCTTTTTGTGTTTTACGGTTTTCGCGCGGGTCTTATACAAAGTGTCGGCGCGTTAATCGGCTTAATCGTCGGCTCGGTTTTTGCCAGCCGCTATTGTGAATCAATCGGCAACTTGCTTGGTGACTCAAATTTCATGAAAATGTTAGCGTTTTTTCTGTTGTTTGGGTTGATAACAAAATTAATTGGTTTTGTTTTCAAAATTGTTGGCAAGATTTTCAAAATTATTACTGTTTTGCCGCTTTTGGCGCAGGCCGATAAACTTCTCGGAGCGATTTTCGGAGCGGCTGAAGGAATTTTGTTTTTGGCAGTCATGTTATTTTTCTTGTCAAAATTTCCAATCAACGCATGGCTTACAAATTCAATGAGTGCATCAGTTATTACGGCAACATTGTTAAAAATTTCCGCGATTTTCATGCCGCTTTTTCCGGTTGCGGTTAAACAATTAGAAACATTAATCAAAAAATAAATGATTGACACACACGCGCATGTAAATTTTAATGCGTTCAAAGATGATTTTGATGATGTTATAAAACGCGGCCTTGCTCAAAACACGCAGATTATTAATGTTGGTTCGCAATTATCAACGAGCAAGCGCGCGATTGATTTTGCGAAACAATATGCTAATTGTTTCGCGTCAATTGGATTGCATCCGATTCATTTACAAGACATGCTAGTTGAAGAAGAGGGCGAAAAATTTACAACCAGAAAAGAAGATTTTTCATACGAAGCATACAAAGAATTGGCAAAACAACCCAAGGTTATTGCAATCGGAGAAACAGGACTTGACTATTGGCATTTGAACAATAATGAACCAGCAGCAGTTGCGATTGCGCGACAAAAACAAGTTTTTGCTGAACACATCAAGCTCGCTAATGAGTTGAATTTGCCAGTTATTGTTCATTGTAGAGGCCTGCCTACGCATGGCTTCGGCAAGGCAAGCGCGTATGATGAGATTTTGGAAGAATTAACAAAACAGCCGCCAGAAAATGGCGGAATAATGCATTGTTTTGGCGGGCTAATTGATTTGGTTGAAAAATTTGTGGATTTGGGGCTTTACATTAGTTTCAATGGAATTTTAACTTTTGACAAAACAGGACATATTGCCGACATACTTCGCGCAACGCCTGACGATAAAATTTTAACTGAAACAGATTGTCCATATTTAACGCCAGAACCGCATCGCGGAAAAAGAAACGAGCCAGCGTTTGTAGAATTTGTAATTAAAAAAATAGCTGAAATAAAAGGAATGACGTTTGATAAAGTTGACGAGTTAACAACAAACAACGCTAAACGATTATTTGCAATATAAAAACAAATGCCAGTTTATTCGCCAAAACCTTTAACGTCTTCGTGTGAAAATAAACGGGCGCTGATTCTGCTTATTTTTTTTATTTTATTCGCCGTCGCAATAATAATTCGTTTGTTTGATTTACAAATAATAAAACACAATTATTTTACCGCGCTCGCAGAAGACCAACATGAAATTTTCAAAAAACTTGTTCCAGAGCGCGGCGAAATTTTTTGTCATAGCAGCGCGAACGACCCAAGCGTTATTTATCCTTTTGCAATAAACCGCGATGTTTATTTGGTCTACGCTGTTCCAAGTTTGATTACCAACCCAGAAGACACTTTAAAAAAGCTTGAATCAATATTGCCGTTAACAAACGTTTCGCACGAACAACTTTTGGCGCGGTTAAGCAAAAAAAATGATCCGTATGAACCGATTTTGCGTCGCGTCGAGGAAGCACAAATAGAGAAGCTTAAACAATTAAACCTCATAGGTATTAAATGGCTCAAAGAAAAAGGCCGTTTTTATCCGGAAAATAATTTAGGGTCGCACGTTTTGGGATTTGTGAATCAAGCTGACAATCAGGAAACAGGCGCGTATGGGCTTGAAGCATATTACAACAAAGAGCTGACCGGCGTTCCGGGTTTTTTGCGCGGCGAGGTCGGAAACCTTGGAAATTTTATCGCGCTCGGCCAGCAAGATGTTGTACCGGCTGAAAATGGGGCTGATGTTATTTTAACAATTGATAAAAACATTGAATTTTTCAGTTGCAAAAAACTTGTTGCTGCTGTGCAAAATTTTGAAGCTGACAGCGGCTCGCTAATTGTAATGGAACCGCAAACAGGCAAAATTTTAGCAATGTGCAATGCGCCGGATTTTAACCCGAACAAATATAATGAAGTTGAAGGCGTTAAAGTTTTTACAAACTCCGCGATAAGCGTTGCGTATGAGCCGGGTTCTATTTTCAAACCCATCACCATGTCAGCCGCAATAGAAGAAAAAGCTGTGACCCTAGAAACAACATACCAAGACCCCGGACAAATCAAAATCGCTGATTTTACAATTTACAATTACGATAAAAAATCACATGGCACTCGCACAATGACGCAAGTACTGGAAGAATCGCTGAACACCGGAGCTGTTTTTGCCAGCAGAAAAATTGGAATTGAAAAATTTACAGAATATGTAAAAAAATTCAACATGGGCGTCAAAACGAAAATTGACATGTTTAACGAAGCAGCTGGCAATATTTCATCATTAAACAAAAAACATGAACTTTACATGGCAACAGCATCATTTGGGCAGGGAATAATGACCACGCCATTGCAAATGGTTTCCGCGTACGCGGCAATTTTGAATGGCGGAAAATTGATGCGACCATACATTGTTGAAGAATTGCGTTATGACAACAAACCAGCTGAAATAACCAAGCCGCAAGTTGTGCGCCAAGTTGTTTCGCCAGAAACCGCGAAAAAAGTGGCAGCAATGCTTGTTTCAGTTGTTAACAATGGCCACGCGAAAAACGCCAAAATTTCCGGGTATCTTGTGGGCGGAAAAACAGGCACCGCGCAAATTGCTGACCAAAATTCCGGAAAATACAGTGAAAATGTCACGCATTCTTTTGTGGAATTTGCGCCGTTTAACAATCCAAAGTTTGTGTTAATCGTAAAATTGGAAAATGTGAAAAAGGTTAAATACGCGGAAAGTTCTGCTTTGCCAACCGCGACAAAAATCGCGAAATTCATTTTGGATTATTACGCAGTTGAACCGGAGATTAAATAAATGTCAAATATCAAATTACAAATGTCAAATTTTGGAATTTAGGTTTTGACATTGATTTGTTATTTGACATTTGAGCTTTGATATTTACTGTGTTATACTTTTTGGCATGAAAAAGATTCTGTGTTTAATTCTACGATTTTTCGCGAAGCGCATTATTCATAAATACGCGCCTGTTGTTATTGGCATTACTGGCAGCGTTGGCAAGACATCAACAAAAGAAGCGATTTTTACTGTTCTGCGCAAAAAATGTCCGGGGCTTAGACAAAATATAAAAAATTATAACAATGAAATTGGCTTGCCGCTTACGATCATTGGCGTTGATACTGGTGGAACAAATTTAATCGCTTGGCTAAAAATTTTTATCAAAGCAGCTGGGTTGTTGTTTAAAGTTGACGTGAATTATCCAAAAATTTTAATTTTGGAAATGGGGGCTGACAAACCAAACGATATTGAATATTTAATAAAGATAGCGCCGTGCCAAATCGGTGTTTTAACAAAAATCGGCACGGCGCACATTGAATTTTTTGGTTCAATTGAAAAAATCGCTGAAGAAAAGCAAAAAATAATTTCCCATCTTGATTCCAGCGGCTTTGCCATTGTGAATTTTGATGACGCGGCTGCACAAAAAGCTTTGAAAAATACAAGCGCCCAAATAATTACTTTTGGAGTTGGCGCGGGCGCTGACGTGCGCGCCTTGGAATCAACAATGCAGAGCTCTGCCTCATCGGCAGACAAGAACTGCAATTTGGGATTGAGTTTTAAATTAAATTATAATGGTTCAAGCGTTCCTGCTTTTTTGCCAAACATTGTTGGCGTACATCAAATTTACCCAGCGCTTGCAGCTGCCAGCGTTGGCATTAGTCTTGGCATGAATCTCGTTGAGATTTCAGAAGCTTTGCGCGACTATTTGCCGCCCAAGGGCAGAATGAATTTGATAAAAGGAATCAACAATTCATTGATTATTGATGACACTTACAATGCTTCGCCAGAAGCCGCCGTTTCGGCGATTGAAACGTTGGCACAAATGAAGTTCACTGGAACTGGACGCAAAATCGCTGCGCTCGGTGATATGTTAGAGCTTGGTGATTTAACCGAGCAGAGCCATTACAATGTTGGCAAATTTTGCGCTGAACAAAAAATTGATATTCTGATTTGTTCTGGAAAATTTGCGGAAATAATAAAAAGGGGAGCCATAGAGCATGGTTTAAACAATGGTCAAGTGTTTGCTGTGGATAACTCTGATGCGGCTGGACAATTATTAAAAAACATGTTAAAAAATGATGACATTTTATTAATAAAGGGTTCGCAAGCAAGCCGAATGGAAAAGGCCGTAAAAACTGTTATGGCTGAGCCAGACACAGCTACCAAATTGCTCGTGCGGCAAGAATCAACGTGGCTAGAATAATACCAACATTGAAAATTGTTACCTGAAAATTGAAAATTTTTTACTTGCCGGGTTCGTCTAGTGGTTAGGACATTAGGTTCTCAACCTAAGAACACGGGTTCGATTCCCGTACTCGGTATGTTTATACAACACATGGTTCTCAACCATGGAATAGGGGTTCGACACCCCTTGGCGGTACCAGATAGTAAATTTTGAATTTTTAATTTCGAATTTTGATTGTTGGAATACTTGCGGTTCTTTTTTTTATTGTTTAAAGTTTGCTTTAGGCACATACATTTTGCGCTCTGGACAGGACATCATTGGGCGATAATCCATCTAGGGCACAATGTTCTAAATTATTATAGTAAACATTCCACTTTCTTAACTTGCTCTTGAATTGTAGCAATGTTTTGAA
>JACRDX010000050.1 GCA_016212745.1 Candidatus Falkowiibacteriota bacterium
AAGCCCTGCGCCTTTCCGTCCGCGCCCACGCGGTAGAACTTCCCATCGGTTTGGCTATAGAATTTTGCGGTTCCGGATTTATCAACTCGCGCGCCAAGGATGGACGCGTCAGCAACCCGTTTGATCGGATAGGGGACAGCTGGCGTTGGTTGAATTTTGGCTGGCGCGGCCGGAATAGTTTTTGCGGTTGGCAATTTACCCGCTTTCGGCGTTATTAATTTTTCTCCCGCCTCGCCGGCGCTGGGGAGCGCTTTGCCGGGCGCGACTTGGGTTGTCGTGGTTTTCTTTGCCACAGGCGCCTTTTATGCCCAAAACACGCGATACATAAAATATCCAAGGCCGATGGAAACAACCAAAAATATGGCCGCGTAAATTAGTCGTTTTTTGTCCATATTTAAAAATTTATTTTTTAGGTCTCTAAGTCCTGTGTGTTTTGCTCTTCTTCTTGTCTCTGCTTCTCATTGCCTTCAATCAAGGAGCGATTGATGATGTTCCTCCTCTCGCCAGCAAGTTTTTGCGCGACTTTATTTGTCGCGGCCAATTGCTCATCTATTTTTTTTATTTCGTCTTTTATTTTTTTTATGTTTTGTTTCAGTTTGGCTCTCGCCAGTTTGAGTGGCGTTATAACCAAATTCATTGCCGCGCCGGCTCCCCAAATTATTTCAGAAACGCCAAGTATGAATAATATGATTGTAATCGCGCTGATAATCGCCAACAAGTAAATTGCCAACTGTATGATGCGCAGAAGAAATATGTTGGCTAAAAGGGACTTCTCAGCCACCTCCAATGGCACCAGGCCTGCCAGCAACTTTCTCTTCGCGCTATTAAGCGGATTGCGTTGTTTTTCTAAATTTTTGATTTGCTCGTCAATTTTTTTAATCTCACCGCGGTTGCGCAGGGCGTTTATGCCTTGCGTTAATCCGCCTTTTTCGCGACGTTCAAGCTGTTTTTTTTCTTCCGGTTGCTCTTCTTGCTGTTCTTGCGGTTGTTGTCCCTGTTCCTGCTGAGCATTTTCTTGCGCAGGTTGTCTGTCAGTTGGTTGTTCCGGCGTCTGTTTTTGTTGTCCCGGTTGTCCTGCTTTTGGTCCAGCTTGCGGGTGTTCATCAGACGGCTGTTCAGGCGCTTGTTTCTGCCCTTGTTCCGGTTGCTGCTTATCTGTTTCTGGGGTCTTTTCTTTTTCTTCGCTGTCTTCACCATCTCTCATCTCTTTATCTCCCATCTCCCCATCACCATCTTTATTCTTATATCCATCTTCCATCTCTTTATCTCCTATATCTCCCCTATCTCCCATATCTCCTTTATCTCCATCTCCTCTATCTTCCTTATCTCCACCATCTTTTTTCATCCCGTCACTTTGCAAACCATCTTGCCCAGCTTTGTTTTCATCAACACTTGGTTCTTCCGCGAAATTATCTATATCTTGCTCAACGTTATCTTCACTCTCTTCTGTTTCTTCCCCAGCCTCTTCTTGCCCTGGTTCTTCCGCGTTTTCGGCTTTTTTGGCAAACATGTCTTGGGCAATGCCATTAATCATTTTTTTCAGTTCATTATCAAGTTGTTCAAGTCCGGCAATTTCCGCGTCTGGCCCAAAAATTGATTTTATGGCATTTTCAACAGCGTCGTCTGCCTCGTTTAGCGTGGCATCTTCGTTTTCAATTTTTGGTTCTGTTTCTTCCGGCATGTTAACGTTTTAATGATGAATTGATTGCGCGGGCTAGACGTTTGCAGTCCTTGATATACGCGCGCAGTTCTTTTTCAGCCATGCCTTCTGTTATTATTATGCCATTGTTTTTTGCTTGCTGTAATTTTAACGCGAATAGCCGCGCGCGCGATTGAACAAGTTTTTTGTAAATCGCCCATGATAAATTTTTGTTTTTGCTTTTAAGCGCATCTTTTAATCGCGCTTTGTTGTATTTAATTTGGTCCAAAACATTTTCCTGCTTAGTGTTCAAAGGGATTTTGCTTGTTAGTTTGGTTTTTTTTAATGCGACTGCCCATTGGGATTCAAATGATTCCATAATCCATTAAAACATTAAAACACTAGAACATTAAAACAGTGTAACAGTTTAACAATTTAACCATTTAACCATATCAAACCAACTTAAATTCTTCACGCTTTCTTGTTAATTCATAACTAAGTTTATGTCTCTTCTCTTTCAGCACATCAATCACCAACTCTTGCACCGTGTCTTGAATCACTTTTTCCACTTGTCTGGCGCCAAAGTCGTCGCTGTAGGATTGTTTGGCAAGTTCGCGCAAAGCCGACGCGTCAGCTGACAAAGAAACATGACGGGAATTTTTTAATTGCGCACTGAAGTCATCAATTTTTTTCGCGATGATTTTTTCCACGCTTTCTTTTGTCAGCGGAGAAAAAATACAGATTGTGTTGAGCCGTGTAAGCAGGGCAGCGGAGAGTTCTTCTTTTAATTTCGCAAGCACGCTTGCGTCTCTATCCTTTGTGTTTTGTCCGGCCTTGCCAAAACCAATGCCTGCTGATTTGAAAAGCTCGGAGCCGAGGTTGGTGGTTAAAATAATAATTGCGTGATGAAAATATGTTTTTTTGCCAGCGCTGTCAGTCAGTTCGCCTTCGTCTAAGATTTGCAATAACAGTTTGGTTACATCTTTATGCGCCTTATCAATTTCATCAAACAACACAATGCAATATGGCTTGCGCTGGATTTCGTCAGTAAAGCGGTTCCGTTCTTTGTGGCCGATATATCCAGCAGGCGAGCCAAGCAATTTTGATGTGCTGTGCGCTTCGGAAAATTCGCTCATATCCAATTTAATGAGCGCCTTTTCATCATGATACAGCTCTTTCGCTAATACTTTCGCCAGCTCTGTTTTTCCAACTCCTGATGGGCCGGCAAATAAGAAAGAGGCCATTGGTTTTTTGCCAGCGTTCAGCCCCAACTCAGCTCTTTCTAATTGTTTAATCACGTTTTTGATTGTTTCATCTTGGCCTATAATATGCTGTTTAAGCCGTTCTGCCAAAGTCGCGAGCTCGCCACACTCGTCAGAGGAGATCATTTTTTGGTCAATATTGAGTTTGTTGGCTAACACTTTTATAATGTCCGCGCTGGCGACTTTTGAGCGCGGCGTTTTTTTGCTTTTTTTGAGCGCGTTTTCCGCCTCGCGAAGGTTCTGTTCTATTTCTGGGACCATTTTTTTCAGTTCAAGCGCCTTTTCATATTGTTCGTTTAAT
>JACRDX010000052.1 GCA_016212745.1 Candidatus Falkowiibacteriota bacterium
TATAAATGTAGAGACAATTCATGAATTGTCTCTACCTAGAACAACCCGCAATGTCGCCTGCTTTCCATTAAAATTCACTGACACCAAATGCGTGCCCAACTTTTTCAGCGCACCCTTTGTCTTAAGCTGTTTTGGCTTTATATCATATCCTTTTGCCAGCAAATCAGCGCAAATTTTTTCAGTGGTTATACCGGCAAACAATGTGCCCTTTTCGTCGGCTTTACCTTTAAAACTCAATGTTAATTTTGAAATAATTTTCAAAAGTTCGTCCGCGTCCTTAACTATTTTGGAGCTTCGGTGCTGTCGTACATCAACTCTTGATTGCGCCCTTTTCAGCGCTGCTGCGGTTGCCTGCTCTGCGATTTTTTGGGGCAATAAAAAATTCCGCGCAAAACCCTCTGCCACCTCTTTTACATCACCCACCCTCCCAACGTTTTCAACATTTTTCAAAAATATGACCTTCATAAATAAAATTCCAAATTTCAAAATACAAATTTCAAATCAAGCCCCAAGCTCAAATGACAAAGACTGATATTTGACATTCAGGTTTTGACATTGACTTGGCATTTGTTATTTGACATTCTCGTGCTACTTGAATAACTTTATAGCTGCCTCTAACTGCGGGTCTTTATTATTCTTAAAATCTTCATCGGTCAAAACAACTTTGTTATCCGGCTCAATGCCAATTTTATCAATTTGCTGGCCATTTGGCGTTAACCATTCGGCAATGGTCATTTTCAAAGCAGTCCCATTTTCCAATTTCAAGAATGTTTGCACAGACCCTTTGCCAAAAGTTTTTTCGCCAACAAGCTTGGCGATTTTATAATCCTGCAACGCGCCTGCCAAAATTTCCGCACCCGAAGCTGTGCCGCCGTTTACCAAAACAATTGTTTTAACATTTTGCAACTTTGCCTTGCCTTTTGTTTCGTAGTTAATAATTTTTTGGTCAGCCGCTTTTTCCTGAACAACCACTTTGTTATCAATCCACAAAGACGCCACATCAATTGATGCGTCTAACAAGCCGCCCGGATTATTTCGCAAATCCAAAACAATGCCTTTTAATGTTGCCGCATCAATTTTTTTCAACATTTCATCCAGCAAATTCCGCGTATCACCATTAAAATTATGAATCGCCAAATACAAAATATTATTATCTAACATTTTCCAATTGGTGCTTTTAATTTTTATATCATCGCGAACAATACTGATTTCAAAAGGAGTTTTTGTGTCACGGATAATCAACAATTTAACAATCGTGCCCTTTTTGCCACGGATCAATTTTATGGCTTCGTCCAAGGACATGCCAAGCGTTTCCTTGCCATCAATGCTGAAAATTTTGTCGCCCGGTTTTAGCCCAACTTTTTCAGCTGGCGACGCTGGCAAAGGCGCAATGACTGTCACTTGCCCGTCGCGCAAACCGACTTCCGCGCCGATTCCGGTGAATGTTCCCTTAATTTCTATTTCAAATTCCTTGGTCATGTCAGGATCAAAAAACATTGTGTATGGATCGCCCAATCCTGCCACAAAACCCATAAGCGCGCCATAATACATTTTCTGCGGGTCCGCGGAATCGGCGCGCAAATATCCCTGCTTAATTATTTGCCAAAGCTGCTTTGTTAAATTGTCCTCAAAAATTTTTGGAAAGTCGGTTTGCTGCCCAGTACCAATAACCGTTGTCGGTAAGAATTCAACAAAAACAGACGCGCGGCTCACAAAAAATCCGATTGAAAAACTAATAACCGCGACCGTTATTCCAATCGCGATTAAAAGCCAAAATTTATGCACTTGCCTCGCAGAAGTCTGACGAAGGCGGGTTGCCTTGTCACCCAACGAGTAACTCCGCTGAAACATTTCAATTTCTAATTATTTCTCAACCACCAATACAACTTTGTCAGGTACGAATATATGTAGACATTAAGTAATGCATTAAACCAGAACAAAACGCCAAAAAATACAACGGCGCCCACGCCAACGACAATGCTGAATCCAATTTTGCCAGCGAACGCTGCCACAATCATGCCAACAACAAAGAAAGTTATTGAAACAATTACTGCCGCGAGCAGCAATCCTACGCTGGCAATCGCGGTAGCTAACAAACGAGCAAGTTGCGCCAAAACAGAGTCTTTCCAGTTTTTTACAAACATCTGCCATCCAGCCGCAATCCCTTCAAAAATTTCAGCGCCTTCATAAACAGCAAAACAATACGCGTAATGTTTAAATAACAAAACTAAAATATTATAAATAAAGAATAGCGCCAAACCAATTCCAACTAACAAACCAGACATGCGTGCCAATCCAAAATACCACAAAACTATTGCCGGCAAATTGCCAAGCCACAACAAAACAGAAAGTCCTAACAATCGCCAAAAACTTTTCAAACCTGCTTTTATTTCTTTTTTAAATCCTGCCTTACTACTATCTCTTATTGTCCGTAACGATGTCAATAAAGCGCCGCGAGAAATTATGGATAAGACGAACAATACAAGTAAAATAAGACCTATAAGCCAGAACTTTTTTACAATAAGCAATGAGGCATCATTGAAAAATTCAGTCAAATTTTTCCAAAAATTTGGTCCTAAAAATTTCTCAATTGCTGCTCGCCTCGCGTCCGAAATACGCACATTGGTAAAAACATAACCTTCTGCCAAAAACAAACCAAACAACCACAAAATTCTATTTTTCGCAGTCAAAACAAAAGATCGTTTTAATTCCTCCTTGTGTTGAAACATATTAGATATTTATTATTGAAACAGCTTAGGTTCGTAACCCAACTTTTTCTGATATTCGCCAGCTGCCACGAAATTCGCGGCTTGCAGCAAACTGTCAAAAGTACCGGCATCCAACCAACGTCCTTTTATCAAACGCACGTCCAGTTCATTCATTGCCAAATATGCCTTGTGAATTTCCGTGATGTCTGTTTCCGGTCTCCAAGTTGGCCGCACGCCTTTAGCAATATTTACCACCCGATTGTCATAAATATACATTCCCGGAATCGCAAAATTGCTTTTTGGATGCTGCGGTTTTTCTTCAATGGACAAAACGCGCATGTCTTTATCAAACTCAACTACGCCGCTTCTTTGCGGGTCAGGCACCGCAACCGCGAAAATACGTCCACCTTTTTGAAAACTTTTTATATCATCAGTAAAATCATGGTCAAAAAA
>JACRDX010000053.1 GCA_016212745.1 Candidatus Falkowiibacteriota bacterium
CAATTCCCGCTTTTTGCATCGCGCGTGCAAAAATAATTTGCGCGGTTCGTTCAGTCAGCCTGCCGCCGCGTTCGCTGGCAAAAACATAATCATTGCGACTTCGTTGAGCAATTATATCCATAAAATCCTGCTTTAATTTGGCAGGAAAAACCGTGATTCTATCTTTCCGCCCTTTCGCTTCCTTTATATGAATCGTAAGCTGTTCCAAATCAACATCCTTGATTTTTAGCCGCACAATCTCACTTACCCGCATACCAGCGCCATACGCAAGGCCAACCAACAATTTATGTTTGCCATTGGATATCGCGTTGATGATTCGCAAAATTTCCGACAATGACAAAACGATCGGCAACCTTTTATTCTTCTTTGGAAATCTTATTGTAATGTCTGTGTCGCAATGGCAAATGCTTTTGTAGAAAAATTTTATCGCGTTCAAATATAAACAAATTGTTTGCGGCGCAAATCCTTTATCCTTCTTGGCTAAAAGAAACTTTTTGATTCTATTCTCGTCAATCGGTAGCGGCGAAAATTGCGACGAGCTAAAAAAATCTTTTAAACACAATAAATACGCGCTGCGCGTTTTGGGGCTATAATTTCTGATTAAAAGTTCTGTTTCGGTTTGTTCTAAAAATTTTTGCATAAATGATTGCGTTTTGTTAATATTAAATTGTGCGGACATTGTATTATATTGTGCCGTGCGTCACCAAATTTAGGGTAATACTTATCAACAACCCTAAAATTGGTGCGCTAATTTAAAACACTTTTCCCGCCCGAGTTCGCATAAAAACGAGTTATGCGTAATAGCGAAAAGCCAAAAATTGTTTGACAATTTTTGATATTTTTGGTAATTTGCTATTAGTGGTCGAGCGTAACTTTATTTAATCAACGTTTATTATTAATCAACAAAACTATGAGAGAAAAAATGGGTGATGGTACACCAAAAGAACAACTGGAACATGAGCAAAAAAGTCCCCTTGATCAAATTAAATCGCCAGAGGATAAAAGTTTTACTTGGTCTGATTTTCTTTACGAAGACGGGAGACCAAAACTTTATTCCGGTGTAGCTGGCGCAAGTGTACAGTTAAGTATTTGCCATGAAGACGGAAATAAAATTTGTCTTGATCTAGAATATAATAACGCGAATGAGGGTAATGATTTTTACAAGCAAATCTTTGATGAAGCATCTGAAGACATGGAAAGATTTCTAAAAGAAGTCGAAGCAAAAGCAACATCAGTCGGGTGGGAAGTTGTTTCATTTAATTATTTCAGTCAGAAATGGATGGACGAGGATAAAAAAAGACAAGGGGAGGCGGTAAAAGCTGGGTTGGCACATTACAAAAAAATGAAAATTAGGGTTGGTGATGGACCGGAGGAAGAAATTAATGTATTCTGCGCTTTTCCACCAGAACCAGAACAAAAATAATGCTCGATAATACAAATCACCAAAAATATATGGCCGCCTGTGAGGGTGGCCATTGCTTTTCGCTACAACGCATAACACCGAGTATGCGGTTCGCGCTTGCCTAACGGCAAATACTCACCCAAACCGCGCTTCTTGAAATTGATGGTTAAAGCTGATAAAATAGAGTTATCTAAAAATGGAAGTTTGTGCCAAAAACAACGGCGCGGCTTCGCATACTCGAATACGTTATATGCAATCGGGGTCGCAAACAAGAAGATTTATTAACTTTCAATAAATAACTTAAATCATGGAACTTAAAGACTTATTAAAATTCATAGAAATTGAAGACGAGCGCCTTAAGAAATATTACGGCGGTTATGATGACCAAGAAAAAAGAATTCTTGCGAGAACTGTCAAATTAACCGAAGAACTGGGTGAATTATGTGATGAAGTTTTGGCTTATAATTCTTTGCAGAGAAAACAAAAGTTGGATAATCACGATAAAGAAAATTTGCCAGAAGAATTTGCTGATGTCATCATAACCGTCTTGCTTTTGGCTAAAGCCATGAATGTTGATATTGAAAAGGCGCTCGAAAAGAAAGTTGAGAAAGTTAATAAAAGATATGAATAAGTTTGCGACTCCGACATTCTCCGCTTCGCTCCGAACCGCGCTGCGCTCTCGTTCCGCTACGCTACACTCGGGTCGTTTAACAAGGGATATACGGTTCAGCCCTCGGCTCGGGCTTCACCAAAATTTTGCTCCGCTACGCTCCGCAAAACATCAGATATACGCAAACGTTATATGACATTTTATTTAATTTTCTCTAAACAATATGAAGGAAAATGTATTTGAACAACAAAAATCAAGGCTAGTAAACCCCGATTTTTTTTCTGAAATCCAGAATGCTGTCGCGGATAGGCTTGATGATTTGGCAACAGATCCAAAATTAAATAAAGGGGGGTTCCAATTGGACACTGGAGATAAAATTAGACGTGGAGAAAAAGTAAAGTCCTCAATAATGGTCCGCGATGCAATTATCGGAGTTGGAGAGGATTTCAGACTTAGTCGAGATGAAATTGATATTATAAAGAGTACATTTTTGGAAGGCGAAAATTAAATAAAACATCACATAACAGCGGATATGCGGCTCGGCTCTTGCAGAGCCCTTGACCTAAATTGCTATCGCAACATCGCATACACGCGAACGTTAGCTGAAATATGCTTTTCTTTTTGGGCTGACGCCTTACACCTTTCTATAATGAACCAATTGTATTTATAAAATATGCGCCAAAAATTTATCTTATCTATTTTAAACATCATCACTCTGTGCATTATTATTTCTGCAGTCAGCGTCTTTTTCGTTAACAACGCTCGATGGATAGGGATAGTTTTAATTATTCTCGCCATATTTTGCGTGCTTTCTCTTTTACCTTTCAAGATAAAACTAAGATCTATTCAGCCAGATATTATCTTTGGATTGATAGACAATGGAATTTTAGCCATTCTGGCAATTTTTGGCGGCCATTTTGCCGGTGTAGCTGGAGCTATCTTGGGTGGTGTTGTTGGTAATGCTATAACCGATAGCATAGCAGGAATTTTTGAAGGTTACTCTGCCGAAAAATTAAGACTTCAATTAGTCCAGGAAGAAAGAACAATGCTTAAATCAGCCGTCGGGAAAATGGCTGGCTGTCTTTTGGGCGCAGGCGTTGTTTTGGTTATTGCCAATCTACTTAATTTTTAATAATGATAATAAAATTTGTTCATAAAAACGTGTATGCGAATCCGCTACGCTCCTCCCATATCCCGCCAAAGGCGGGACATCGCATACACGCGAACGTTAGGCCAAATATTTTTTAGAATTTTTTAACAGTATGGAATTTAATCAATCGGAAAAATTACCACAACAGGAATCGCCAAAAGATGAAATGCCGACAACAATAGAAGTCGGGTCAAAACTGCTTTCCCGCCTTATTGAAATTGCAAAAGAATACGGCATTAATAAAATTTGGCACACTATTCAGAGTTTGGAGGGGCTAATGCTTATTAACAATAAATTAAAGCAACCAGATAGAAAATATTATTTACAGGGGGAAGGAGGGGAAGAAGAGATTTCTTTTCAAGAAGCAGTGGAAGTATTAAAAAGAAAAAAAGAGGAAGGAACGCAAAGCGATACTTCTATTATGGTAAATTCCGCGACTTACATAGATCGGTTGGAAGAATAAAAAATTCTAAAACACACATCGCCTAACACTGGATATGCGGTTCCGCTTCGCTACACCCAAATTGCTATCGCAATTTCAGATATTCAGAAACGTTATATGAAATATGCTTTTCTTTTTACGGCTAACGCCTAATTAAACATTATTTGCTCAATTCTGCCCAACAAGTCTCTTCCTTTTTTAAATGCCTTGCGCGATTGTTGCGCGAATCTTGCGCGAATCGCAGATTCTGCTTGACTTGACAACGCAAATTTAATCTTATATAATCTTATATAGTTAATGTATAAGATTATTTTATGACTAAAAATAGATTAAGTAAAAGAATTGAAAATATCCCGTCTGAAATTTGGCTCAAAATCAACAAAATAGAAACGCTAAATGGACAGTGGATCTCAGGGGCGAAATTAGATCCCCAGGTTTTGGGTCGGTTGAAACGATCTGTTTTGATTACCTCAACCGGCGCCTCCACCCGTATTGAAGGCGCGAAACTGTCGGACGAAGACATTGAAAAAATGATGCGCGGATTGTCCGTCCAAAAATTCACCGATAGAGACGTGCAGGAAGTCAAAGGGTATTATGAACTCTTGAATAACGTTTTTGATTCTTGGAAACATATTAGATTCAACGAAAACGCTATCAAACATTTCCACAAAGAGTTGCTTAAGTACGTTGAAAAAGACAAGCGGCATCGCGGGGAGTACAAAAAACAAGAAAACCAAGTACGCATGGTTAATGAAGCCGGCGAATCGGTCGGCGTGCTTTTTGATACCACGCCGGCATATTTGACACCAAAAAAAATGCAGGAGTTAGTAGAATGGACAATCGATGCATTGGAAAACAAAACTTATCATCCATTATTGACCATAAGCAATTTTTTAGTTGAATTTTTGAACATCCATCCCTTTCTTGACGGCAACGGCAGAATTTCGCGCGTACTAACAAATTTGCTCCTGCTCAAAAACGGCTATAAATACATGCCGTATGTTTCGCACGAGAAATTAGTGGAGGATAACAAACCGGAATACTACATCGCACTTCGCAGAAGTCAAAAAACAATCTCCGCCAAAGGCGGATCCGCCTCCGGCGGAAAAAAAGAAGATATTACACCTTGGTTGAATTTCTTTTTGGATATCTTTTTGGAGCAGTCAAAACGAGCAGTGGAATTGCTGTCAAAAGAAAATATTGAAAAATTGCTTTCGCCCAAACAATTGGCTGTATGGAAGTATTTAATTACTGTATCAGAAGCAACGCCAGCTGAAATATCCGAGCATGCCAAAGTCGCTAGACCAACAATAAACCAAGCGTTGGATAAATTGTTGCGCTTAAAAAAGATTGAACGCATTGGATTGGGAAGAACGACAAGATACAAAAAAATCTGAACGGAAACGATTATGTTCAAAAACAGAGAAGATGCCGGACAAAAACTTGCGCTGGCTTTGGAAAAATATAAAGATAAAAATGCCATTGTTTTAGCTATTCCGCGGGGCGGCATTGAAGTGGGATATTGGGTCGCGAAACATTTAAACGCAGACCTCTCTGTTTTAGTGTCCAGAAAACTCCCGCAGCCGAACAATCCCGAAACCGGATTTGGGGCCATTGCGGAAGATGGAAGCGTGTTTCTCTATCCGGGCGCGGAAAGCTGGCTTTCCGAAGAAACACGAAAAAAAATTATTGAGGAACAAAAAAAAGAAATTCTGCGGCGTGTAGAAATTTTCCGAAACGGAAAACCCCTGCCAGAAATCAAAAACAGAACCGTTATCTTGGTTGACGACGGCATTGCCATGGGCTCCACTGTACGGGCAGCCGCGATGCTTTGTAAAAACAAAAAAGCCGGCAAAATCGTCATCGCGGCCCCTGTTGCCGGCCCTGAAACCGCGGAAGAATTACAACCATTGGTTGATGAGGTGGTGATTCTGGAAAAACCAACGTTTTTCCAAGCAGTGGCCCAAGTTTACGAGAATTGGCGCGATGTGCCGTTTGAAGAAGCGCAGGAAATTTTGAAAAAATGGAAGCGCACATGAACATTGTTATATCAAAAATTATCTGCTATAATTGAAAGCGGAAATAATCGTAATATTATTCTATGCATTTAATCCCAACGGTAATTGAAAAAACGAATTATGGCGAGCGCGCATATGACATTTACTCTCGTTTGCTAAAAGAGCGCATTATTTTTCTGGGAACGCCGGTTGTTGATGATGTGGCAAATTCAATAATCGCGCAATTGCTTTTTTTGGAAAGCGAAGACCCCAAAAAAGACATTAAACTTTATATTAACACACCAGGCGGGTCAGTGAGCGCAGGAATGGCGATTTACGATACAATGCAATACATAAAACCTGATGTCACGACAATCTGCGTGGGTTTGGCAGCAAGCATGGGCGCGTTGTTGTTAGCGGCTGGCGCAAAAGGAAAACGGTTCAGTTTGCCTAATTCAAAAATAATGATTCATCAAGTTTTGGGCGAGGTAAGCGGACAAGCCACAGATATAAAAATTCACGCCGAAGAAATTTTGCGCGTGAAAGAAAAGTTGAATAAAATATTGTCAAAACACACTGGCCAACCATTAAAGACGGTTGAAAAAGACACTGAACGCGATTATTTTATGACATCAGACGAAGCAATGAAATACGGAATTATTGATAAAATCCTTTAAAACAGTAGAGACAAGATATATCTCGTCTTTACGATTTAAAAATTTGCCTAAATTTAGGCAATATCCAACAAAGGTATTGACTATTTTTTGTCGTTTTGCTAAAATGATATGTTAAACGGTCGTGGGAGGCGACGCGAATTTTGTCATAGCCGATTTTGAAGGGCAGACACGACAAGCATGGGATTTTTGCCTTATGACACAATTTGGCTCCGGCTAAATTATATCAGGGCAAAAATTTCTTGTCTGTCCTTCAAAATCGGCTTCTTTTTTTATTATTGCGCAACCGGCGCAACCAACAACGCCCCTGCCTCTTGCGCTGATAAGGATTCTGCCTTGTCCGCCATAGCTTCAGCGACGGCAGAGGCTTTTTTCGCAGGGTCAACGCCAATCAACCAAACCGCTTGCCATGGAACATAATGACTTGACCACTTTTCTTTTATCGCTCCTGATTGCCCCGCCAACGGCTGGGTGTTGGTTTCTGCCGGCCATTCTATAAACCTATAAAAATAAGCGTCAGCGCCATTATGAGCAATTTCAGTACGCTTTTTCTCGCCCGGGGCAAGTTTGTCGCTTTCAACTTCTTTTGGCGGTCCGGGCTGGGTAATATTGTAAATCACTGGTTTTAATTTGCTTAAATCCTCTGTTTTATTTTGTCCTTCAAAAGAAACTTTGCGGCCATCTTTTGCGCCCCAAAGCTCAAACCGCACATTCAGCCCAATAATTTTTGTCTGCAATAAAAGATAATGCCCAGTGTCATTAACAAAACGCACGTCAGGATGTGGTGTATAAATTGTCGCGTCAGTCCCAGCTGGTTCATAATAAACAACGCGGTAAGAATGCGGCCGGCGTTCTGTTATTGACAGGCCGGCTGCCAATGCCACGCGGAACATCGTTGTTCCAATTTGGCAAAGTCCGCCGCCATATTCGGGGATTGTTTTGTCGCCTTTTATGACCATTTCCTGCAAATAGCCGGTACTGGCATCAGCCTTGCCCAGCGCCTTGTTTAAAGAAAATTCTTCGTCTGGTTTAATCAAAAGCCCATTGAGCGACGCTGACCCAACGCCGATATTGTGTATGCGATTTGGCGGGCTGCCGGCGTAATTTGAAACACCGACGCCGACAAGTTCTTTAATTCCTAAATTATTAACATCTTGCGTTGCCACTCGCGGCAATGTTTCATTGACAACCAAGTCAACGGATTCTTTGTTTTGCAAAATAAATGCGTCAACAACGCTATCAAAACTTTTATCAATATCCAACTCGCGACCAGTTTCGCTGGCCTGAAATTCAGTCACTTTGTTATTTGTAATTTGAAATTTGGCATCCTTGGCTTCCTGATTTATTGTCTGGCTTATAGCGCTCAAATAATTTTTAACCAAATCTTTGTCCAACGTAATACCGGCTTGTTCTTGCGGAGAAAGCCCGATTGTCAACCACTGCACAAACATTGCCCACGGAATTTCGTACTTATTTTCCAAATAAACCAGCTCATGCTTGTCAATTTTCAAAAATATTTCCAATGCTGGCAAAAGCGCTTCCACATCCTGAACATAAATTTTTGGAATTTCAGCTTTGGATTCCAACGTTATTGGCAGATTGAAATAATTCTGCAAATTTTCATCCAACTTATTTATTGCTGACAAATACCTGAATGACCCGCCAGCCTGCTCTTTTATCAATGTCACCTCAACGTCTTTTTTCTGCTCATCCAAAATTTTAATGGAAATGCTGGCATTATTAAACGGCTTTTCCCGCGATTTTAACTGACTGCTCAAATTTTCCTGCAAAAGTTCTTTATTCAGCTGATAATCAAGCGCAATCTCATGGCCAAACAGCAATGTGGTCAACCGTTTCCATTGATTATCAATGCGACTATGGTTCCTGCCAAAATCAAATGCTTTTTGCACCATTGCATCAGAATTAAAAACCAGTATTCCATTTCCATCATTTAAGCCGACAACAACTTTTTCACCTTTGGCAAAAAAAATAAAACCCTTTTCTAGAAATTTTTGGTTCAACGCGGAATCAAGCAATAATTTGGCTTCTGTTTTTGTGGCACTGCTAAGATTTATTGCCGCAATATGCACTCCGGGAAAAATTTTACTGTTGTATTTTTTGGCAATCACGACTGCCGCGGACAATGAAACAACCGCGATTAAAAAAATCGCGGCCGCTAAACTTATGGCAACGATCTTTAAAATACACGTTCTTTCCATATTGATCTGCTATTCCGCACTATCTAAAATATTATTCAAAATTTCTTTCGCAAGATTTTGGTTGTCTTTGTCAGCTTTGTCATTTTTCATCAGCAACAATTTCACGGCATCGCCTTCGCGCCAAATATTTTTTGTTGCCGGCACAATAATTTCGCCAAAACCATTGGCAACTATAACCAATTTATTTCCTTCAATTCTATCAATCGTTCCCAAAATAATTTCCATATTTTACTACTCAACCTCCAAGATATTAATTTTGTGTTTATCCGTGGCCAACGTTGGCAAAATGACAATCAACATTCCATTTTTCAAAATCGCTTCTATTTTATCGGCGCTGATTGTTTCCGGCAAAACAATGCTGCGGGAAAATTTTCCCCAAAAACACTCGCGATGAACCGCGTCCGCGGCGCTGGACAATGGCGGTTGCTTTCGCTCCCCGCGAATTGTCAACACACCATTATTAAAATTCACAAAAAGATCTTTTGCCGCAACTCCGGTAATCAGAGCAACAACAATAATTTTTTCCGGCTCTTTGTAAATATCTATTACCAATTCGCCCTCTTCTTCAATCAGCGACGATTCAACATTTTCCTGCGCCCTTTTTTGCAACTCGCTCAAAAAAATCTGGTTGACCGAAAAACTGTCTTCCAGATTTGAAAGATATTGTTCCCACGCGTTGTTATTTGGCATTGGCATATTATATTTTATTATACAACTTTTTACGCTTAACAACAATTTCCCGAGTATTTTCATCAATATTTCTAAAACAAACTTTACATACTTTCAAAATTCGAAATTCAAAATTCAAAATTTCTTCAAGAAATTTTCCCCATTCCACAAAACAAACCGAATCTTTTCTCCCAAAATATTCAGTTGCGCCAATGTTTTCAAGTTTTGGCAAATCAATGCTGCGATAAGCGTCAATATGCACGAGATTCTTGATAGCTTGTAGCTTGTAGGTAGTAGCAGGAGTAGTTTTATAAATTTTCATAATTACAAATGTAGGGCTGTTCACGATTTGTTTTACGCCCAGCGCGCGGGCAACGCCTTTCATAAAAGTCGTTTTGCCGCTTCCCAAATCTCCAACTAACAAAACAACTTCGCCACCAACAAGCTTTTTGGCGAATTTTTCTCCAAATTTAATGGTTTGCTCTGCGTTTTTTGTAATAATTCGCATAAACCTACGATATTCGGTAGCGGTTTCAATACTCGTTTCGGATAACGTAAGTCGTTATTCGTGTTTTAAAACGACAACCCAAACCGTTAACCGAAACGTGCATCGATGCCGTCAACCGCTTCATAATTCTAAATTCGGATCTGCTCGCAATTTAAATGGATCAACAAATTTGCCTGCCAAAAATTTAAAATATCCGGCAAACGCAACCATTGCCGCGTTGTCAGTGCAATATTTCAAATCAGGCACAATAAACCCTACCTTGCCGCCAAAATATTTTTCAACATTATTCGCCAATGTTTCGCGAAGCGCTTTATTCGCAGCGACGCCGCCGCCCAACATCACGGTCTTAGCGTGGAACTTTTCGGCGGCGGCGATTGTTTTTCCAACCATAACATCAACAACCGCATCCTGAAATTCTTTAGCGAACATTATTTTCAATGCGTCTAATTCTTTGCCTTTTTTGTCCTTGGACAATTCTTTCCACTTATACAAAATCGCGGTTTTCAATCCGGCAAAAGAAAAATTAAAATCCCCAGAATTCATCATCGGTCTTGGAAATTTTACCATAATTGGAAATTGGAAATTAGAAATTGGAAATTGAGTCGCTCTTGCGGCTATAGCTGGTCCACCAGGATATCCGAGTCCCATTATTTTCGCCGCTTTATCAAAAGCCTCTCCTGCCGCGTCATCCAGTGTTTCGCCAACAACTTTATATTTTCCAATTTTTTCCACCAAAATAATCTGCGTATGCCCGCCAGAAACAACGAGACAAACGGCTGGAAATAAAGCTTTGGACTTTGAGCTTTGACATTGATTTGAAATTTGAAATTTGAAATTTGGAATTGGGGTTGTAATCAACCCCGCAAGCGCGTGCGCTTCAATATGATTAACCGCAACCAAAGGTTTATTCAACGCAATTGCCAATGTTTTCGCGGTTTCAACTCCAACTGTCAGCGACGTCACCAAACCCGGTCCAGCTGTTACCGCAATCGCATCGATATCTTTTTTCAAATTTAACCCTACCGTTGCTTTTTCCAAAACCAACAACATCATTTCAATGTGCTTTCTTGCCGCGACTTCTGGCACGATTCCGCCGAATTTCGCATGTATTTTTTCCTGCGACGCGATTACATTGTTTAGGATTTCGAATTTCGTATTTCGAATTTCCGCAACAGCGGCTGCTGTTTCGTCGCAACTTGTTTCAATCCCTAAAATTTTCATAAATCTCAGATGTGAATTATCAATTTCCAAACATTTCAATTTTTAATTTTCAAATAATTTACAAATATCAAAATCCAATTTACAAATTTTGATGATTGCAACATTGAACCTTATTTGAAAATTGTGCCCTGAAAATTGAAACTTGAAAATTTCATCTTTTAAGACAATATCACAAAAACACTCCAAAACGCAACTCACTGCGCATAATGTTTTTTTGCGCAAGCGCATTGACACCCCTACATTTTATTGATACATTATCGCTATCCTTTGCTACCGTAATGACCAATTGCCAATGTCCAATGACCAATAAAATCCCAACGATTAAATGACAAATTGGGAATTGGGATTTGGTCATTTGTTAGTCATTGGGGCTTGGTCATTTGTCATTTCACCTATGGCCCGTTCGTCTAGTGGTTAGGACACCGCGCTTTCAATGCGGGAACGGGGGTTCAATTCCCCCACGGGCTACCAAAATTAAAAATTTTACACGTATGGGTCTCCCAGCATTTAGACGGAGCAGATCGCAAGTTCGCCGCGCACGCAGCCATCTGGCAATCGAAGCTCCGCAACTTACAAAATGTCCAAATTGCAGCAAACTTACACTCCCTCACCGCGCGTGCGCTTTTTGCGGTTTTTACAAAGGACGACAAGTTGTCGCAATCAAAGCTGACATTTTGGCAAAGCGCGAAACCAAGCGCAAAAAGCAGGAGGAAAAAGCAAAGGCAAAGAAAAAATAACGTAAAAAATATGACTTCTTGGTTAATTTTTTCATTGGTCTGCGCTGTTATCGCGATTATTTACGGCGCACTGATGATTGTTTCAATTTTGAAACAAAAATGCGATGACGAAAAAATGAAAGCAATCGCAAAAGCAATTCAAGAAGGCGCGAGCGCTTATTTGAACCGGCAGTATAAAACAATTGGAATCATCGGAATTATTGTCACCGTTGTACTGGGAATTTTTTTAAACTGGAAAGTCGCGCTTGGCTTTGTTGTCGGCGCGATTTTGTCAGCATTGGCAGGATACATTGGAATGAACATTTCTGTCAGAGCAAATATCCGCGCAGCTGAAGCGGCCAAAAAAGGAATGCCTGCGGCATTAAAAGTCGCGGCGCGCGGCGGCGCAATCACCGGCTTATTGGTTGTTGGTTTAGGATTGCTCGGAGTTGCCGGATATTACGCGATTTTCAAAGATGTCTATGCTTTAATCGGGCTTGGATTTGGCGGAAGTTTAATTTCAATTTTTGCTCGTTTGGGCGGTGGGATTTTTACAAAAGCTGCTGACGTTGGGGCTGACCTCGTTGGAAAAATTGAAGCAAATATTCCGGAAGACGACCCGAGAAACCCGGCCGTGATTGCCGATAATGTCGGCGACAATGTCGGAGATTGCGCCGGAATGGCAGCTGACCTTTTTGAAACTTACGCCGTAACAACTGTAGCGGCAATGTTGCTTGGCACACTCACCTTTACCAGCTTTGGCAATGCTGTAATTTTCCCATTGGTTTTGGGCGGAATTTCAATTATCGCGTCAATCATCGGAACGTTCTTCATTAAACTTGGCAAAAAGCAAAATATCATGGGTGCGCTTTACAAAGGTTTGGCAGCGTCAGGAATTTTGGCAGCAATTGGTTTTTACTTTGTGACTGACAAACTTTTGGCAGGCAATGGACTTTATCCAACGAAAAATATTTTTTGGAGCGCGATCATCGGCTTAATTGTCACAGCAGCATTGGTAATTATCACTGAATATTACACAGCAAAAGAACGCGCGCCAGTTAAAGGAATCGCCGAAGCATCGCAAACCGGACACGCGACAAACATCATCGCCGGTTTGGCGGTCTCTATGAAATCAACAGCGCTTCCGATTATCATAATCGCGGCGGCAATTTTGGGCGCATACAGCTTGGCCGGAATTTACGGCGTGGCAATCGCGGCAATG